>CAUZWB010000044.1:0-10266 GCA_963583525.1 Verrucomicrobiia bacterium
TGTAATTCCGCCAAACGCGATGGCCGTTTTTCGCAGCCGAGCGCCTCCATCCCGGCGGCCACTGCGCCGGAACTGACGAGCACCACTTCGCGGCCGGCTTTGCGCGCGCGGGCGATTTGGGCGACGAGTTGTTTGATGCGCGGAGTCGCCAGCCGGTTTCCGGCATCGGTGAGAATGCCGGAACCGAGCTTCACCACCATCAGCGGAGTGTCCTTGAGGAACTTGGCGCGCATGCGGCGTTTGGTAGCAGAAGGGCCGTGAAGCGTCGAGCATTGACGCCGCGCCGCCGCGCAGGCAAACATTCCGGATGCGCAAGGAATCACTCAATTTTTTGGAGGAACTCGTCAACACGCCCAGCCCCACCAGCTACGAAACGCGGGGGCAACGTGTGTGGCTCAATTATGTGGATGAATTTGCCGACGAAGTTGCTCACGATGAATACGGCAACTGCGTCGCCACGCTCAACCCCGGCGGCGGCCCGCGCATTATGCTCGCGGGGCACGCGGATGAGATCGCGCTTTCGGTTAACTACATCGACGACAACGGTTTCATTTGGGTGAAACGCATGGGCGGCGTGGACGCTATTGTAAGCAAAGCCCAACGCGTGACGGTGCATAACGCCAAAGCGCCTGTGCTGGGCGTGGTGGGTAATCCGCCGCCGCATATGCAGCGCGTGGATGGCGAACCGAAGGTGCCGAAGATTCACGATCTCTACATCGACATCGGCTGCAGCACACGCAAGGCCGCCGAGAAACGCGTGCGCGTTGGCGACCCCATAACGGTGAATCAGAATTTTGAAATGCTGCACGGCGACCTCGCGGTGGGACGCGCCTTCGACAACCGCATCGGCACGTGGGCCGTGGCGGAGGCGTTGCGGCTGTTGAAAGGTTCAAAGAAAAAACTCAATGCCGAGATTTGCGCGGTGTCCAATACCATGGAAGAAGTGGGCTTGTTCGGCGCGCGGCAGATTGCGTATTCGTTGGACCCCGATGTGGCGTTGGTGGTCGATGTGACACACGCGACAGATTATCCCGGCATCAACAAACAAATCCACGGCGATGTGAAGATGGGCAAAGGCCCCACGCTCACGCACGGCACGTGCAATCATCCCGAAGTGGTGAAGCGGCTTGAGGCGGTGGCGAAAAAAGCACGCATTCCAGTTCAGCATGAAACGGTGAGCGCCACCAGCGGCACGGACACGGACGCGATATTCTGGACGCGCGGCGGCATCCCCAGCGCGCTCATCAGCCTGCCGAATCGCTATATGCATTCGCCGGTGGAAGTGGTGAACCTGAAAGACCTCGACCAAATCGCCAAGCTAATGGCCGACTTCGCTGAGAGCGTGAAGAAGGACGATCTGTTTGCGGTGAAAATCTAAGGCGATTTTTCGACGGCTAATTTCACTTCACCAATCAAGGCGATCAATTTGGGCAGGACTTTTGAATTGAAGTCTTCGGCACTGTTCACATCGAGCACTTGGATTGTCTTGTTCACCGGCAAAATTTGCGTGCCACTTCTTCCCAAATCTCGCACTTTCACAGACTCCACCTTAAGGTGAAACTGGCCGATACGATCCACCGTTTTACCCATAAATTTCAATTCCTTGATCGGCTTCATCATCAGATTCCATTTGCCGTTCTTTCTTTTCACCGCAGTCAATTCCGCCACATTCATCTTCAGCAAATCCAAGCCTTTCAATCCGTATTCCATTCGCAGCTCGGTCAATTTCAGAAAATCGCCGCCACCAAATTCCTTTGGATTTTTCACGGTCACTCCTTTTGCGGACAGCAATTCCCCCGGTTGCATCTCCAATTTATTTACTGAAAATTGATCCGATTTGAGCCCGTTGATTTCTACTCGAACAATCTTTTTTGGTTCATCTTTGTCGAATTGCACCACCCCTTCATCAATCGTCACGCTCCCCAAATCCGCCAATTTGCTGCCAGTCGGCACCGCTGACAAATCACGGATAAATAATTCGCGTTCTCGGAGACTATAATCGAACTCCCCGATCTGGCCATCCAAGCCCGCATCAGTCAATTTGCGCTCAAGGTGCTCTACCACTGCACGTTTGAAATAATAATTAGCCAGAAGCACACCCACAACCAACAGCAACATGAAGCCGCCGCAGCCCATACCAAGAATTTTTAGCCATTTTGATTTCCGGCTGCCGGGCGGCGTGATGTCAATCGGGGGATTCATATCATGATATCTTCTGGGCGCACTTGAAGACATTCGTCCTGATCCTCCCATACCACAGCGGGATAAAACTCAACCAAAGGCGGTGCCAACTCGAGGCCGAGGTGTGCGAGCTGTTTCTCACTTTCCGTTGCAGCATCTTCATAGGCTTGATCATAATTTCCATGCGCTGTGCGGCGGGCATCATCCCAGTGGGCCACACTGTGCACCGGCGCATACATCTCAGCCCATGCGGCCAAAGATTCCGATGGCTCACCGGCTTTTTCAATCTCTACCGCCGTGGCATTGCAGTGGAGGCAAATCAATCCGTTCTCCAAAACATCTCGCGTGACCATCGGCAACAGTGGCGCGCGGCAGCATTCGGTGATTGGGAAATCCGGCGGTACGGTGACGAGGCGTTGGTGCCACACCTGCCGATCATGCGCCACCATCGCGGCAAGCCGATAGGAGGCCACCAGTGGATGCGACATCCGCCATAGTTGGCCCTGTAATTGACTGAGCGTTTGCGACATCCAACGCGCGAGGGTCAAGTCGTCAAACTGCCGAAAGACCCCGGCGTAATCCTGCCACAATCGCTCCACTGAATCCGCCTCGTGCGCCACACGCGGAGTATGCGGAGGAACGCCGCGCGGGGCAACGTGCAAAACTTCGCCTTGGGCGCGCGGCACTCCTCGGTTAATAACGCGGTGTGAGCGAGGAGGCTTCGGAAAACTCAGCGTTGGTGCGGCCGTTGGCCGAGTTGCCGGGCGTGGGCAGCGAGCGGGCGACGCAGTTGGCGCGCCTCAAGTGCCTCACTATGGGCGATCTGTTGCTCCATCCGCCGAGACGTTATGAGGATCGTCGCGACATCCGGCCCATCTGCGATTTGTCCTCTGAAGAGGCTAGCCTTGCGCGCGGAAAAATTATGGTGCTCGGCACCAATCATTTGCGCGGCGGGCGGCGGTTGTTTGAGTTTGTGCTGGAGGATGATTCGGGCAGCGTGCGGTGCCGTTGGTGGAATTGTAATTATATGGACCGCCTCTTTCATCGTGGCGATGACGTGCTGGTATACGGCAAACTCACCGGCGGCAAACGCCCCGGATTAGACCATCCGGAAACGGAAATCATCGAAAGCGACGACGACCCCACCGTGCACGTCAACCGCATTGTGCCCGTGTATCCGCTCACCGAAGGAATGCCGCAACGTTGGCTGCGGCGTGTGATGTTTGGCTTGCTCGAAAAACACATCGATGAATTTCCAGAGCCAAATTATAGCGCAGCCGGTTTGCCATCGCGGCGCGATGCGATTCGCCAAATGCATTTTCCCGATGACCTTGATCAAGCCAAAGCCGCGCGCCGGCGCTTGGCACTCGATGAATTTGTGGAACTTCAATCCACCATTCGCCGCCGCCGCGTGACAATGCAATCCAAAGCCAATGCCCTCCCCTGCGCCGGTGATGGAAGTTTCGTGAATCCTTTTTTGAAGCAGCTCGACTTCCAACTCACCGACGCCCAACGCACTGTGCAAATGGAAATTGAGGGCGACCTTGACGGCAAACACCCAATGCGACGATTGCTGCAAGGCGATGTCGGCTCCGGCAAAACCGTCGTGGCCGCGCTGGCGTTGTTGCGCGCGTTGGAAAGCAGCTACAACGGGCTACTGATGGCGCCCACGGAAATTCTCGCCGAACAACATCATCGCAATTTCACCCAATGGCTGGAGCCGCTGGGCATTCGCGTGCGGCTGCACACCGGCGCGCGCAAGGATGTGGCCGAGCCATTATTTGAAAATAACACGCCGACCATTGTCATTGGCACGCACGCGCTGTTTCAAACTGGATTCGCACTCGAACGTGTAGGACTCATCGTCATCGACGAGCAACATAAATTTGGTGTCACCCAACGCGATCGCCTTGTGAAGAAAGGCCACTACCCGCACCTGCTCGTGATGACAGCCACGCCCATCCCGCGCACCCTCGGCCTCACACTTTATGGCGACCTCGATAGCTCCGTGATCGACGAAATGCCAGCCGGGCGAGGGGAAATCCGGACTCACATCCGCACGCCGGAACGTTGGCCAAAGATCCTTGAATTTCTGAAAACCGAACTGTCCGCCGGTCGACAGGCATTTGTGATTTTCCCACGGGTGGACAATGAAGACACCGCCGCTGGCATCAAAGCCGTCAATGCCGAGGCCCAAAAACTCACCAAGGCTTTTGCCCCGCACACCGTCTCCGTGCTGCACGGACGCCTCAAGCCGGAAGAAAAAGAAGCGGTGATGGCCGGCTTCCGCGCCAACCGCACCCAAGTACTGCTAGCCACCACCGTGGTGGAAGTGGGTGTGGACGTGCCTAACGCCACGCTGATGCTAATCGAAAACGCCGAGCAATTTGGCCTCGCTCAGCTCCATCAATTGCGCGGGCGCATCGGTCGTGGCGCGCACGACAGTCATTGCATTTTGCTGACGAGCGGTAAATCCGCCGAAGCCAACGAACGCCTCACCGTGCTGGCGGAAACCAACGACGGCTTCAAAGTCGCCGAGGCCGATCTCCAGCTGCGCGGCCCCGGTGAATTAGTGGGGCACGACCAAAGCGGACTGCCCGCATTCAAGTTTGCCGACTTGCGACGCGACCTCGACCTCATTGAGTTGGCGCGGCACATCGCGCTCGAGATCGAAGCTGGGCAGTGATGCTTTTTTGTGTTAGGCTTCGCCCATGCCCGAGTTGGACGAGGACAATCAGTCTGTGAGTGACGCGTTTCTCGATGAGCCCACTTTCAGCCAGGATTACATCACCGCGATGTCGCATTTTTATCGCGGCGAAATCGGGCGCATTATGGTTTGGCGGCAACGGCTGGACACAACCACCACGTGGGCCATCACTTCCACTTGCACGATTTTCACTGTGGCCTTTTCCTTCAAAGAAGTGCCGCACCTAATTTTCTTTTTCAACCTCGCCATCGTGCTGATGATGCTGTGGATTGAAGCACGGCGCTATCGGTTTTACGACGCCTTCCGCGCGCGGGTCCGAATGCTCGAGGCGCACTTCATCGTGCCCGTGCTGATGCGGCAGGAACCCAAACTGGAAGGCAATTGGCGCAAACTCGTCGCTGAAGATTTGCTCGTGCCGGCCTTCAAAGTCAGCATGTTCGAATCCATCGGCCGCCGCCTCAAACGCAATTACGCGTTCATCACCATCATTATTCTCACCGCCTGGATTACCAAAATTTTCATTCACCCGCCCGCGGGAATTGAAAAAATCACCAATCTTGAGTCGCTCTACAATGCGTTGGCCATCGGTGGGTTGGCGAGTTGGTTTGTGGCATTGGTAATGGTGGGCACTTTCTTGTCGGTCATCGGCATCACGCTGTACATCGCCAAACATTCGTCGGGCGAAATCACCGAGGTCGGCAAAAGCAGCCGCACCAACTGGATGAGTTGAAAATCAGTTTAGGATGAAACTAAATCCGCAGCTTGACCACTTGCCCGTATATCACGGCGGCCGCCCCTTGGAGGAAGTCGCGCGCGAATTGGGGTTACCCGCCGCGGACCTCATCAAACTCGCCTCTAACGAAAACCCACTCGGCCCCTCCCCCAAAGCCATTGCCGCGATGCGCGATGCGGCGGCACGGGTGAATTTGTATCCGGACGGCAACGCATTTTATCTGCGCCAACGCGTTGCGGATAAACTGGGCACCGCTCCGGCCAACTTGATTTTCGGTAATGGCTCCAATGAAATTATTGATTTTGTGTCACGCGCTTTGCTGGGGCCGAAGACCAACATCGTGGTGTCGCAATATTGTTTCGCCATTTACCCCATCGCGGCGCATCTGGCAGGCGCGGATTGCATCAGCGTTCCCGCGAAAAATTTTGGTCACGACCTCGCCGCGATGGCTGAAGCGATCACGCCGGAAACGCGGATTGTGTTTGTGGCCAACCCCAACAATCCCACCGGCACGCGTGCATCCAATGAGGCGGTGATGGAATTGGTGAACAGCATCCCCGACGAGGTGTTGCTGGTGATGGACGAAGCGTATTTTGAATTTATTGATGACGCGCCAGATTTGTTGCCGTTGATTTCCGAAAAGCAAAATCTACTTCTAATGCGCACCTTTTCAAAAATCTACGGCCTCGCCGGCCTCCGTGTGGGGTACGGAATCGGCCATCTGGATTTTGTCGGCGCGCTGGAAAAAATCCGGCAACCTTTTAATCTTAACGCCATCGCCCAAGCCGCCGCACTGGCGGCGTTGGAGGATGACGGACACCTCCGCGCCACGCGCGAGAACAATGCGGAAGGCTTAAAGTTTTTTGAAAATGCGTTTGCGGAAATGGGCATTGAAACCGTGCCCTCGCACGCAAACTTTATTTTGGCAAAAGTGGGTGATGGGAAGGCGATGTTCGAAAAACTGCAACAACGCGGCATCATCACGCGCGCGATGGGCGGTTATGGGTTGGCGGAATGGATTCGTATTTCAATTGGCACGCCGCTGGAAAACGGCCGTTGCCTTGCCGCGCTGGCAGATTTGCGTTGAACGCGCGGCACTTTCTCCGGATAGTCCCCAGCGAATATTGCCCAGTGAAACCCACCGACCTCAGAGAAATCCTGCAGTACATCCCGCGCTTCCGCGACAAAACATTTGTCATTGCGGCCGATGGCGCGGTGGTGACGCACGTAAATTTTGCCAATCTTCTGCTGGACATCGCCGTGCTGCGTTCGCTCAACATTCGCGTGGTGCTGGTGCACGGCGCAGCGCAACAGATCGCCGCACTCGCTGAGGAACAACCCGCCACGCCCAGTAATCTCGACGGCACGGGCATCACCGATGATGCCACGCTCAAGCTCGCCCTCACCGCCGCCAACGGCCTCACCCACGAAATCCTCGAGGGCTTTGCCACAAACGACCTTCGCGCCGCCAACGCCAATGCCGTGGTCGCCCATCCGCTTGGTATTCTCAAGGGTGTCGATCACCTGCACACCGGCAAAGTGAAGCGCGTGGACTCGGAGCTTTTGCAATCTCTCCTCGCGCAAGGAATCACGCCGGTCATTCCGCCCTTGGGATTTGATGGCAAAGGCAACACGTTTCTATTAAACAGCGATGCTGTGGCGCTCGCCATCGCCAAAGAATTAAACGCAGCAAAATTAATTTTCATCTCCACTGAGGACGGCCTCAGCACCGACGGCCAAATTATCCGCCAAATGATCGGCCCCAAGCTCGAAACATTGTTAACAGAAAACGCAGAAAGCATTCCCGCACCTCAACGCTCCAAAGCCCAACACGCCGCCGAGGCTTGCGCGGCGGGGATTTCGCGCGTGCATTTGATTAACGGATTGGTAACCGAAGGCTTGCTGGCGGAAGTATTTTCCAATGAGGGCATCGGCACGTTGATTTACGCGAATGAATACCGACACATTCGCCCCGCACAAAAAAGCGATGCCGGCAGCATCCTGCGACTCACGCGCGAGGCGATGGAAGATCAACATTTGCTGGAACGCACGGAGGCTGCCATCGAGGAAGAGCTGGACACTTATTTCATTTATGAAATTGACGGGAATCCAGTGGCGTGCGTGTCGTTGCGAGAGTTTGGCGAAGTGGGCGAGTTGGCCCATTTGTACGTGAACCCGTCTCACGGCAACGTGGGCATCGGCCAAAAGCTGGTGCAATTTGTGGAAGACACCGCGCGCGAACGCGGCTTGGGTTCGCTGATTGCGTTGTCCACACGGGCGTTTAGTTATTTCCAATCCAAGGCCGGCTATCGCGAAGGGCTGTTGACCGACTTACCCGAGGCGCGTGCAACGGAATATAAAGCGCAGGGCCGCAATTCCAAAGTGCTCATCAAAGTGCTCACCAACTAATGGCAAAGCCAAAAAAATTATCAGACGTGATTCTTACCGGCTTCGTGTGCCTGATGATCGGTTACGGCACCGGCGCCGTGCTCACCGAGCGCAAAAAGATGGTGACGCTCGAGCACAGTCTCAACCTCAAATGGAGCGATGGCATTTTCGATGACCCACCGCTCGGCGCACACGTTTTTCTCGAGCCGCATATGGACGGCAAATCCGTGCGCCTTCGAGTGTACATCGGGCGCGATCAACCGCAGTTTTTTATGCCCGGCCGCATTGGTGAATTGGACGTGACCGACACTGCCGAAGAAGCCGCCGCCAAGTGGGGCATCATCCGCTGGGCCACCGACGGCCTGCACATCGGCGTGAACGGCAACCGCACGCGCCGCTTCATCCCGCGCGCGCAGATTCTGCCCATCACCCAATGAACCTCCCCGCCGCCTTCACTGACACCTGCACGCGCCTGAACATTTCCATCACCGACCATTGCCTGCACGTCAATGTGGCCGCGCAAACGCTCACGCATTTTCACGGCGACACCGCACAAACCTTCACCGCCTCCACCTCCAAACGCGGCACGGGACAACAAATGGATTCCTTCCAAACCCCCCTCGGCCTTCATTGTGTGTGTAAAAAAATTGGCGCAGACGAACCTGTCGGCACCATTTTCAAAGGCCGTCGCCCAATCGGAATCAACGGCAAGGGCGATCCCGAGGCGTTTATTACCGATCGCATTCTATGGCTCAGCGGGTTGGAACCGGAATTCAATCAAGGCGGCGCAGTCGACAGCCACGACCGCTACATTTACATCCACGGCATCGGAGATGAATCTCGCCTTGGCAAACCCAATTCACAAGGGTGCATCCACTTGGGTGCAGCAGATTTACTGCCGCTCTTTGAGATCACCCCAGAAGGCACTCTGGTTTTTATCAGCAAAAACTAACTTTTGCACAGGTGCTTTCTGCACTACACTCTCCTTCCCGATGAGCTTAACCGAACAAATGACCGCACTGGCGGAAAATGCCAAAGCCGCCGCGCATCTGATGACGCGACTGAGTACGGCAGAAAAAAACAGCTGTCTTCTCGCTATGGCCGATGCCATCGAAGCCAACGGCGGCGCGATCAAACAATCCAACGCCAAGGATATGGACACCGGCCGTGCGATGAATTTATCGCAACCGATGTTAGACCGCTTGCAGCTCGATGACGCACGGATTAACGGGATGGCAAACGGGCTGCGTGAAGTGGCGGCATTGGCAGATCCGGTGGGGCGCGTGCTCGACGAACGCAACCGACCCAGCGGTTTGCACCTCAAGAAAGTCGCCGCGCCCATTGGGGTAGTGGTGATGATTTACGAATCGCGCCCGAATGTGACGGCCGATGCCGCTGGACTGTGTTTCAAATCAAGCAACGTGACCATTTTACGCGGCGGCAAAGAGGCGATCCACTCCAATCAAATTATCGCGCAGCTTATGACCGAAGCAGGGCTAAGCGCCTGCAATGCGTTTCCCGAACACGCCATCCAAGTCGTGCCCACAACTGACCGTGCGGCGATTCCTGAACTGTTGTCACTCACGGAACTAGTTGACCTTTGCATCCCGCGCGGCGGCGAAGGGCTTATCCGCGCTGTGGCCGAATGTTCTAAAGTGCCCGTCATCAAACATTACAAAGGCATTTGCAGCGTGTACTTGGATGCTGAAGCCGATACGGCAAAAGCCATCGCCATCACCGTGAATTCCAAAACCCATCGCACCGGTGTTTGTAATGCGATGGAAACGCTGCTCATCGATCAAACTATCGCGGCCACATTGCTGCCGCAAGTGGCGGAGGCGTTGCAAACCAAAGGTGTGGAGTTGCGCGTGGATAAAATGGGCGCGGGCATTCTCGGCGAAGGCATCACCGCAGCTACATTGGCGGATTGGGACACAGAATTTCTCGATCTGATTTGCGCCGTGCGCGTGGTGGATGGAGTTGAGGGAGCCATCGCGCACATTAATTCACACGGCTCAGGGCATACCGATTCCATCGTGACGGAAAACAAATCCACCGCGCGCCGTTTTCAACAGGAAGTCGATTCTTCCACGGTTTTCTGGAACGCCTCAACCCGTTTTTCAGATGGCGGCGAATTTGGGATGGGCGCGGAAATTGGTATCAGCACTGATAAAATTGGCGCGCGAGGGCCGATGGGATTGGAGGAGTTGACCACCTACAAATGGATCGGCGAGGGCGACGGGCTTACACGCGACTA
>CAUZWB010000045.1:0-10229 GCA_963583525.1 Verrucomicrobiia bacterium
CGCCCAGCGCCAACTCGGGGCTGACCTCCACCACTTCGCCCGCTTCGATCAAAAATCGCAACGCCTGTGAGCCTTCGGAAGTGCCGGCCAGAATTTTGCGCGCGGGCGGATCGGCCTCGGCGAGGGCGTGCCGGATCTTTTCACCCGCCGTGCGCAGATGCGGCGGCAATGCCGGTTTATGGGAAAGCGCCACAAGATATTTGGCTTGTCGTTTAAATCCGTTTTGGCAAAGCGCCTCCAGCAATTCCGAAAATACATCGCCAATCGGAAACGCCTTTTGCGAAAGTGGTCGCAATGCTTCCAGTTCCAATCCGGGGCGCTCCGGATGGGCGCGGTGTTCGGCGTTCACCGCAGCGGCCATCGCTGCGCATGCTTCTTTCCATCGCGCTGCGTCGGCCATCCAATCCCCGGCGTTTTCAGTTGTTCCGATGGTGGTCAGTGCGGTAACGGCGGCGTTGATTTCAGCGCTGGAAAAAGTAGAGGGGCGCAGCAGTGCATCGCGCCGCGCGACTCCATCGCGCGTGAGTTGTGAGCGGATCCATTCCTTGGTGTCATTGGGCGCGGCGGCGCGGGTTTGCAAAAAAAGTTTATGAGTCGCCGAGCGCAAGCTTAGTCGATCGCCCTGCGCATCGAGCACGCGACCGCCGGCGAGCGTGGCGCTTTCGGGCCAGTTGCGGATGACGATGCGATCGCCGGGCCAAACGCAGGTAGGTTGTTCGAGGCGCAGTTGGGCGAGTTGAGTCGCGCCGGGTGCGAGGGTTTTGCCTTCCAACAAAACCAATCGCGCCGGCCAATGGGCACTGCCGTGATGGACGCGCACGCGGGTATCGTTGCGGAGCGGAGCGCATTCCTGGCCGAGGCGCGCGGAGCGTTCGAGCAGCACGTCGAGCGTGCGCGTGGTGGCGGCGAGCGCGGGGAGGGTGATGGTGGCGCCGCGTGGTAAATCGCCGCGCGCGGCATCGGCGAGGTTCAGCGCGGTGCGGGTGCCGGGCTGCGCGGTATCCTGCGCGCGGTTGTGGGATTGTAGTGTGCGAATGCGCGTGTCGCGGCCGGGTGGATGTGCGGTGACGGTGTCGCCTTTGCTTAAAATGCCGCCGGTGAGCGTGCCGGTGACGACGGTGCCGATGCCTTGCAGCGTGAACACGCGGTCGACGGCGAGGCGCGGTTGGCCGTCGTCGGTGTGCGGCGGCATCGTCCCGGCGGCGGCGGTGAGGGCGGTTTTCAGTTCCTCCAAACCCGTGCCGTTGTGGGCGGATACCGGAATGATTGCGGCGTCGGCGAGCGGACTGTTTTGCAGTTGCTGGCGGATTTCATTTTCGCGCGCGGCGGTGTCATCCACGAGGTCGACCTTGGTGAGTGCCACCACGCCGCGCGTTGCGCCGAGGTAGCTGAGGATTTGCAAATGCTCTTCGGTCTGCGGCATCCAGCCATCATCGGCGGCGACCACGAGCAGCGCGAGATCCACCGCGCCCACGCCGGCCACCATGTTTTTTACAAAATCCTGATGGCCCGGCACGTCCACGATGCCGAGGCTGTGTCCGGGCAATTCAAGATGCGCGAAGCCGAGGTCGATGGTAATGCCGCGCAGTTTCTCTTCCGGCAGGCGGTCGGGGTCGTCGCCCGAAAGCGCCTTCACCAGCGCGCTCTTCCCGTGATCAATATGACCGGCCGTGGCGAGAATGGCGTGGCGGTAGGTCATCAATCCTTGAGTGGCAAGCGCTTGAATTCAAAGTTTGCTTTCACTGGCACTTCTTTTCCGTTCACTTCGAGATGCGGGCCGAAGAAATAATTGAAGGGGCCGGACTTGGGCGCGGGGGTGACGGTGATGTCGCGGCCGCGGCTGAGTTCGAGACGATTTGCGGGGTGATGGCCGAAATAGTAACCGACCAGTTCGGGGTGTTTGTCGGCCTCGCTGACGTCCACCGGCACCCATTTATCGTTAGCAAAAAATTCCGCCCAACAATGGTAGCCGCCAATCGCGCCCGCCTTGCGGTCGGCCGGAATGGTGAAGCCGATGGCAAAGCGCGCGGGGATATTGGCCGCGCGGCACAGTGCGATAAAGTAAGCGTGGTAATCGGTGCAGTTTCCCGTGCGCGCGTCGCAGGCGTAGAGGGCATCGCCGCGTCCCCAGCCTTTGCCGGTTTTGTCGTAACGCATATGCGCGAGCACGTGGTCGTAGAGCGCCTTGCCGCGCGCGTGGTCGTCCCGGACATTCGCGGTGATGCGATTGGCAATGGCGGTGAAACGCGGATTGAGCGGCACGAGTTTTTCAGCCTTGAGATGCAGCGCCGCATTGCCGGCTTCGGCGTGAGCGGCTTTTTCTTTGCGAGTGACTTGGTAGCGAATGGTGATGCGTTTGCCGCTGTCGGCGGGCGTCGGCCGCAGCACGAGAATTTCATTTTCGCCGGAGACATCACGCGACTTGCGCCATGGCACGGGCGAGGTGATGTCGCGCACTTGAATTTTTTGGAAAGCGTCATCGCGCGCGAGCGGAATCCAAAGCGTGCCCTTGGCGGTGAGCTTGGGCACGGTCATTTCGTAAACCAATTCAAAGTGATCCGTGTCGCGCACGATTGTTTTGTCCGCCGCAAAAATCGGCGGGATGGTCAACAATGTGATGAGCGTCAGAAATTTTTTCATATCAGTGATTCTTGGATGGACTGGAGCAGTCGCTTTTCCTGCTCAGGAAAAATGGTTCGCAAATCGATCCGGAAGCGCTGACCGCTGATGACGCCAATCACCGGCGTGGGCGCGCGGCGCAATCGCGTGGAGAAATCCTTGAGGCTCAAATTATCCGGCACGAGGTCGAGCGTGATGCTCGGCAGATTTGCCTGCGGCAACGCGCCACCGCCCACTTGAGATTCGCCTTCGGTCACGGCGACGGTCATCGGCAAATCGACCAATGCCTTGACCAGTTTGGTGGCGCGGCGTTTGAGTTGTTTGGGATCGGCTTGAAGGCTTTGGTTGAGCGGCAGCGTGTGGCCATCGCCGCGCAGATAAATTTCGGCGGCGTGCTGCAGTGCGGTGAGGATAAGTTTGTCACAGCGCAGCGCGCGGAAGAAGGGATGCTTTTTCAGTGCGGCGATGTGTTTGGCTTTGCCGGCGATGATTCCCGCTTGCGGGCCGCCGAGCAGTTTGTCGCCACTGAAACACACGAGGGCCGCGCCGCTCTTAATAACTTCGCGCGGGGTGGTTTCGTGATGGTCGTCGGCCCATTCCTCGGTGTTGGTTAACACGCCACTGCCAAGGTCTTCGACGAAGGGGATGCGTTTTTTGCGGGCGAGCGTGGCCAATTCGCGGCGGTCGGGAGCGGCGACAAAGCCGTCCATAAAAAAATTGCTGCGATGGACTTTGAGTAGTAGTCCGGTGTTTTTGACGATGACCTTGGCGTAGTCGTTAAGCGTGGTTCGATTGGTGGTGCCGACTTCGCGCAGTTTGGCGTCGGAGGTTTCGAGAATATCTGGAATGCGAAAGCCACCGCCGATCTGAACGAGTTCGCCACGCGAGATTAGCACTTCCTTTTTTTCCGCCGTGAAGTGACGCAGAATCAGCACGAGCGCGGCGGCGCAATTATTCGTCACCATCGCGGCCTCCGCGCCGCAGAGTTCGGCGAGGCATTGCTCGACGTACGCGGCGCGTTTGCCACGGCGGCCGGTGGCGAGGTCGATTTCGAGATTGGTGTAGCCGGCGTTGTCCGGCGGCACGATGGGCGCGCGCCCGAGGTTGGTGTGGATGACCACGCCGGTGCCGTTGATGACCGGTTGTAAACGCGACAACGCGAGGTCTTTCAAACGCAGCCGAACGCCGGAAATAATTTCGTCGGGTTCGGGAATGGATTTTGATTTGCGGAGCGACGCCAACTCCGCGCGAATGGTCGCCACCACGAGTGGGCGGGGCAGGGGGCATTCGGCCACCGCTTCGAGCAGCGTGTCCACGCCGGGGATAGCGCGTAGTTTGTTCTTCGCTCTGGCCATTAGTTCACGGTGATGAGTGGGTCGGCGGCTTCAGTGAGTTGGCCGAAGGATTCGAGTTTCAAATCGGCTGTGGCTTCGTGAAATGCTTCGAGGTTATCGGCCGCCACGGCGACGAGCAGGCCGCCACTGGTTTGGGGGTCGCAGAGGAGGGCGCGTTGGGCGTCGGTGAGCGGGCTGATGTGGTGGCCGTAGCTGTCGAAATTGCGGTCGGTGCCGCCGGGGGCGCAATCCTCGGCGATGTAATGGTCGGTGTTCGGCAGGCGTGGCACGGCGGCGCTGTTGATGATGGCGCTCACGTCGCTGCCTTCGCACAGCTCGGTGAGGTGGCCGAGCAAGCCGAAGCCGGTCACATCGGTCATCGCCTTCACGCCGGGCAACGTGCTGAGGGTGCTGCCGATTTGGTTGAGCGTTGTCATTTGGTCGATGGCGCGTTGGACGTCAGCGTCGTCGGCGATGCCACGTTTTTGGGCGGTGGTCACGAGGCCAACGCCGAGGGGTTTGGTGAGAAATAATTCGCAGCCGATTTCCGCGCTGTCATTGCGTTTCAACTCGCTCACGGCGACTTGGCCTGTCACCGCCAACCCAAAAATAGGCTCCGGCGCGTCGATGCTATGGCCGCCCGCCAGCGGGATGCCGGCGCGTTCGCACGCGGCGCGGCTGCCTTCGAGTACGCGGCCGGCGACGGCGGGCGGGAGTTTTTCAATCGGCCAACCGAGCACCGCGATGGCCATGAGCGGCGTTCCGCCCATCGCGTAAATATCGCTGATGGCGTTCACCGAAGCGATTTGCCCGAAGTCAAACGGGTCGTCCACAATGGGCATAAAAAAATCTGTGGTGCTGATGACGGCTTGGCCGTTGCCGAGGTCGAACACGGCGGCGTCGTCTTTGGAGTCATTGCCCACGAGCAACCGCGCGCTCGGCGCGGCCTTGCCGGCGACGCTCAAAATTTCGTCCAGCACCTTGGGCGAAATTTTGCAGCCGCAGCCGGCACCGTGGCTGTATTGAGTGAGGCGAATGGGGTCAGTCATTTTGAAAAATAAAAATGGCGGAGAGGGTAGGAATCGAACCTACCTCGGCCCGTTCACGAACCGACAACGGTTTTGAAGACCGCGGGGACCACCAGGCACCCTTCACTCTCCTGGGAAATTTTCGCGCGCGCGCGAGGCGCAGTGGGACAACGCGCCGCCGCCTACAATCGCTGGATGGATTGTAGCACGGCGTTGGGCTCCGGGAAGGTTCCCGTTTCCCGTTTGGAATACACCAGTTTATCATCGGCTGTGACTTCGAACACTCCGCCGGAACCGGGTACCAGTTCCAATGACGAAATGCGTTGCTTCAGCTTCAAAAGTTGGTCCGCCAAACTGACGGCCTGCGGCTCGTAATTTCAAGCCGCGCAATATTCAATGCGCACCTTCATGGTTCGGGGAAACATACGCCTACTTCGCCGATTTGGCCAGCCCAATGCGCTTGCTTCGTTTCTGCAATTTCGGCAAACTAACCGCGTGAATCGCATTCTTCTTTTTATCGTGGGCTTTTGCCTGTTTGCACAAACTGTTTCCGCAGCCATAGCGCCGCGGCCAAATATAATCATCGCGATGGCCGATGATATGGGCTGGAGCGATATTGGTTGTTACGGCAGCGAAATTAAAACGCCTAACCTCGATGCGCTCGCCAGCGGTGGCGTGCGGTTCACTCAATTTTACAACACCGGCCGCTGCTGCCCCACGCGGGCCACGTTGCTGACGGGGGTGTACGCGCATCAAGCGGGCATTGGCCATATGATGAACAACCGAAATCTTCCCGGCTATCGCGGCGATCTTGGCCAGAATGTGCGGACCATCGCGGAGGTCATGAAGACGGCCGGCTACTCGACGTATATGTCAGGCAAATGGCACGTGACACCGCACACCAGCCCGAACGGGCCGAAATTCAATTGGCCGCGTCAGCGGGGGTTCGACCGATTCTATGGAACCATCCACGGCGCGGGCAGTTTCTTTGATCCCAACTCGCTTACGCGCGAGAACACTCAAATTTCGCCGCTCACGGATAAGGGATACAAAACGGATGAGTTTTATTACACCGACGCCATCAGCGATCACGCTGCGCGCTACATTCGCGAGCACAAAAGCGACCAGCCATTTTTCATTTACGTGGCCTACACCGCGCCGCATTGGCCGATGCACGCGCTGGAAAAAGACATCGCCAAATACAAGGGCAAGTACAACGCCGGTTGGGACGCAATGCGCCGCGCGCGGTATGTTCGGCAATTGAAGATGGGGCTCATCGACTCGAAATGGAAAATGTCCGCTCGCGACCGTCGCGCGCCGGAGTGGAATGCCGCCCCCAATCGCGAATGGGAAATCGGCCTGATGGAAACGTACGCCGCGATGGTGGATAATCTCGACCAAGGCATGGGTCGCGTGGTGACTGCACTTAAGGAAACCGGCCAATACGAAAACACGTTGATTTTATTCCTCGCCGACAACGGCGGCTGCGCCGAAGGAATGGGCCGCGGCAAAGGCATTCAGTTTAAGGACAAAAATCCGAACGTGCTCAAGCCGATGGGCCGAGGCGAATTGCAGACGAGCATGATTCCCAAACGAACGCGTGACGGCCGCGTCGTCAAGCAAGGCACCGGCGTGATGACTGGCGGGCCGGATACTTACCACGGCTATGGCCTCGCGTGGGCGAATGCGAGCAACACGCCCTTCCGCGAGTACAAACATTACGTGCACGAAGGCGGCATCAGCTCGCCGCTCATCGCCCATTGGCCGAAGGGGATTTCCAAAACTCGCCACGGCAAACTTGAAAACCAACCGGGACACTTGATCGATTTGATGGCCACCTGCGTGGATCTCGGCGGCGCAAAATATCCAGCTAAAGTTGGCGACAAAAAAATTGTCCCAATGCAAGGCACCTCGCTCGCGCCCGCCTTCAACGGAAAAAACATTGCCCGTACCGCGCCGATTTTCTGGGAACACGAAGGCAACCGCGCTATGCGCGACGGCCAATGGAAGCTCGTGGCCAAAGGCGCGCGCGGCCCGTGGGAGCTTTACGACATCGCGGCCGATCGCACGGAACTGCACAACCTCGCCGCCAAACAGCCACACCGCACACAATCCATGGCCGACGCTTGGGAGGCGTGGGCGATCAAAGCCCTTGCCAAACCTTGGCCTTATGGAAAGAAGGCCAAAAAGAAACAGCCCAAAAAATAACGGAGTTTCAAAACCACAAACACGTCTATCTATCATGAAAAAAATCCTGTTCCCCCTCATCGCGCTGGCAAGTTTGCTGGCAGTTTCAAACGTCAAAGCCAGTTGGATGTACGTGCCGCTGGAGCTTCGCATCGCCGGTGCTCAGTACGTGGTGGTCGGCAAGATTGATCGCATTGTCGACGGCATCGAGCGCCACAATCGTACTTACGATGTGGGCGCGATTAAAGTTAGCAAAGTGCTTAAAGGCCCCAAGACGCTCAAGGAAGTGAAACTGATGTGGCCCGGGCCAGCGCCGTTTGCGTTGAGTACGGACATTAAATATCGCAAAGGCCAGGAAGGCGTTTGGATTTTATATCCGGACAAGGAAGAGAAAAATGTTTTTTGGGCGAGCTTCCCAACCGATTTCCAGCAACTCAAGGAATTGCCAAAAGTTGAGGCCAAGATGAAAGCCATCAACGCCATAGTGTGGTCCAAGCCCGTCGGTGGATTGCAACTCGGCGCGATCGTGGAGCAAAGTAATCTGCGCGGGCAAAAGGTTGCCGTGAAAGGTCGCCCCGTGAAGGCACTCGCCAACGCCACGGCCTACGTGCTCGTGCGCAATTCCGGCAAGTCGGCAACGCACGTGGTGAATTTTCCAGCTGACCAAGCGTTTACGTATCGCTTCATCGGGCCGGACGGAAAACAGCTTCCCATCAACTTGGGCAATCCCGGAGCCGCCAAACTTTCCAAATATCATTTCCTGTCCGTGGCCGCCGGCGAAATGAAAGCCATCGGCCACGGCATGCGGTTGCCAATGATTGTGAAGCCCGGAAAATATACCCTCGAGCTAGGTTACACCAATAAGCGAAAAGGCGGCGACTTAATCAAAGGCACCGCGTGGATCGGCGAGCTTAAAGGCAAAGCGGTTTTTGAAGTGAAATAAGTCGTGCCAGAGGCGCACAAAAAAAAGCCGCCCTCGGGCGGCTTTGCTTTTTTAGTGCCAAAACTTTATGGCTGAGGCGTTGGGTTCTTCCGCTCCTCGGCATCTTTTGAGGCACCAATCGCTGCGCCAACTGCGCCACCACCAGCGGCTCCAATGGCCGCGCCTTCGAGTCCTTTGCCGGATTGATGGCCGATGACGCCTCCGAGGATAGCACCCGCCGCAGCTCCGATGCCGGCGCCTTTGCCGGTGTTGGTTTGACAACCCACGGTAAGCAGTGCTCCCGCAGCCAAAATGATAATGGATTTTTTCATGATTATTATTCTGGTCAATCTGACGCCCCAACGATGGGCTGTTATTCAATCTTGGCAAGCAAAATTGGTTCACTTGATTAACTTGCGCTTGTCCGAAATCGCTGCACAATCGCCCCATGCACATCACACGACGCGATGCTCTCAAAGCCAGTGCCCTCGGGCTGGCAGCTACGGTCACTACCTCTGCCAATGCCCATGCTGATGCCAAGGTGAATCCCAATTTCAAAATCACCAAAGGCCGGATTCGGCAGTCGGTGATGGGGTGGTGTTTTAAGCCGATGCCCGGGTTGGAGTTGGCCAAGCATTGCAAGGCGATCGGGCTGGAGGCGATGGAGGGGGTTTCGGAAAAAGATTATCCGGCCATTCGCAAAATGGGGTTGAAAATTTCGCTGGTGAGCGGCGGGCACGGTTTTAAGAAAGGCCCGTGTGTGGCGGCCAATCGCGAGTTTGTGATTGAGAACCTCAAAAAAGGCATCGACCTCGCGGCGAAGATTGGCACGAAGAGCGTGATTACGTTTACCGGAATGCGCGGCAAAGGGCTCAGCGATGCGGCGGGCTCTAAGAATTGCGTGGATGCGTGGAAGGCCGTGATGTCTTACGCCGAGAAAAAGAAAATCAATCTTGTGCTCGAGCACCTCAACACGCGCGACGACAGTCATCCGATGAAGGGGCATCCGGGCTATTTCGGCGAGGACGTCGATCACTGCGTGGAGCTTATCCGCAAAGTGGATTCGCCCAGCATGAAACTGCTCTTCGATGTGTACCACGTGCAAATTATGAACGGCGATGTCATCCGCCGCATCGGCCAATACAAAAACCTTATCGGCCATTATCACACGGCGGGCAATCCCGGCCGCGCAGAGCTCGACGACACGCAGGAAATCAATTACCCCGCCGTGATGCGCGCCATCGTGGCGACAGGTTACAGGGATTTCGTCGCGCAGGAATTCATCCCCACGTGGAAAGACCCTGTGGCCGCGCTGCGTCATGCGGCGCAAGTTTGCGATGTTTAGTCGCTTGCGCCTTGCGAAATAGCAGGAGATTTCGCATCCTCCCCGGATGCACCGGTATATTTTTCTTTTGGGCCTCGTGGCGATTGTCGCGCGGGCGGATGTGAAACTCCCAGCGATTTTCAGCGACCACATGGTTTTGCAGCGCGGGGCCGTGGCTCCGGTTTGGGGCTGGGCGGATGCGGGGGAAACGGTGACGGTGCAATTCGCCGGCCAAAGAAAAACCGCCACGGCCAATAAAAACGGCAAGTGGATGGTGCGGCTCGATGCCATCAATGACGCCACCGTGAAGGGCGCGCTCACGGTGAAAGGCAGCAACACGCTCACTATAAAGGACGTGCTTGTGGGCGAGGTTTGGGTGGCTTCGGGGCAATCGAATATGGCGATGACGGTTGGGCGTTGTCGCGATGCGGCCCAGGAAAAGGCGGCGGCCAAGTTTCCGTCCATTCGGATGTTCACCACGCAACGCAGCGCGCACCTCGATCCGCAAACAGATTGCGCTGGCGCATGGGCGGTGTGTTCGCCGCAAACGGTGAATGGCTTTTCGGGCACGGCGTATTTTTTCGCGCGCGCGTTGCATCAGAAATTGAAAGTGCCGGTGGGCATCGTGCACTCGAGCTGGGGCGGCACTGCGGTGGAAGCTTGGACGAGTCTTGATGTGCAAACGGGTGATAAAAAACTCGCCCCTGTATTCGCCCAATGGAAAGGCAAACCCAAGGCCCACCGAAACAAGCCGGCCAATTTGTTCAATGGCATGATTGCGCCGCTTATTCCTTACGGCATGCGCGGTGCGATTT
>CAUZWB010000046.1:0-10153 GCA_963583525.1 Verrucomicrobiia bacterium
GGTGAGGTTGCGGGTGAGCAGCACTTTCCAATCCTCGTCGTGAGTATCCACGTCCACTAGTGCATCCACTTTGGTGAGGGCATCGCGCAGGTCATCCATGGAGCGCGCCATTTGCTCGGCGTCGCGCTGGGCGTTCAGTTGCGCTTCCTCAAGTAATCCGAGGCTGCGCGTGAGTTCGTGGAGCATTTCCTCGCGGCCGGTTTGGAATTCCGAAAACCGGCGACGCGATTCCTCCACAGTGGCTTTCTCCCGCTCCAGTTTGTCACGCGCGTGGTTGAGGGACGCGAGTTGGGTTTGCAGGGTTGAAACCTGATTATCCAAATCCTCACGATCCTCTTGCACCAAAGTTGTGCCTTTGGCAGTAGCGGGAAAATCCTCCTCTAACAAATCCGGCCCATCGAAAACAGCCATGGGGAAAAGCTAAGGAAAAAATGCGGCCGTGTAAAGCATTGGTTACAAACGGAGTTTGCAAATGACCAAGCCCAAAACCCAAGAAATCCCCATCCGGGCATTGGGAGTTTGGGTTTTTCCCCTCAGTGTTCGAATTTTTTTACGCGGGTTAGCGCGTAGCTCAATGGGCCGAAGCCGACGATTGCGGAGAATACAAAAAACATTCCGAGATAAATCATGCGGATTTCCATCGGATGCCGTCCGAAGACCTGCCATGGCGAGCCGAAGGGCGAGCCCGCGCCGAGTAGCATCACGGCGAGGCCGATGTACACGAAGCTGAGTACGAGGCAAAAGGTGCCACCAAAGCCGGCGACAATTTTGCTGGGGTTATCTTCTTTGAGGTTTGGATACATCACGCCCATGCCCACGGCGAGGCCGTTGAGGGCGATGGCCATGATGGAGATGGCGGCCATGAAGAACACCACTTGGCCCAGAGGCAGTTGCAGCATGCGGCACGAAAACCAAATGAGCGGTAGGCTGATGAGCAGCGAGATGGCCGAGGCGAGCATGAATTTTACTTTCACCACGCGCGAGAGGCCCAGCGGTGAGAGGCCGACGATCCAGAGTCGTTTACCTTCCAGCGAGAATTGCGGATAGACAAAACGCGTGGTCAACGTGGCGAGATTCAGCGCGCACGCGGCAAGGTTCATAAAGCTGACCAGCTTAAAAAAGTAATCACCCCCAAAACGGCCGCCGGTGAAGAGTGAGGTGAATTGCTCGGTAAAGAAACGGAGGTTTAAAATGTATATGCCGAGAATACCAAAGAGGATGAGCGACTGCCCCCATTGCGCGGTGTCGCGCCAAAACATCCGGATGTCTTTGAGCAGTACGGCGAGCACGTCGGAGGGCAGGCGGGGGATTTTTTTGAAAATGCGTTCGGCCAAGCCCGGTTCGTATTTGAACACTTTTCGTTTTTCCTGCCAGCGCTCGAACCATTTTTCGAATCGTGTGGCGAGGGGCAATTGCCAAATCGTGGTGGCCGCCTGTGCCAACGCAGCGGCAAGCATCAGCCATGCGCCGAAGCCGAGGAACCGCCAGCCGGGAATGCCGAAGGCGCTGCCGCCGCCGGAGCCATCGAGCCGGGCGAGCCAATGATCGCCGCCGGCCGCAAAGGCAATGAAGAGGCCAATCACCGCGCTGGCCGTGAGTAGGTGGACGGTGCGGCTGTTAAACCCCCACGCCATCAGGGCCATGAGCGGAATGGCGAGGAGTGCCAGTGGCGGCATGGCGGCGGACTGGGCGGGCGCAGGTTTTTGGGCGGCCACGGGGGGGGCCACTCGGCCGAGTTGCCAGTGTTTCCAGTCGATTGTTTTTGGGGGGGCGTCGGCCTCAAATAAATTTGTGCGCCACAGTTGCAAGAGGTCACTGCCGAACACTCCGGTTTCATTATCGGGCGTACCGCCGGGCAATGTGAGACGCAGGGTATCGCCTTCGCGGGCGAGGGTGCCTTCGAAATAATTTCCGTGATCGGTGATCCAAAGGATTCCCTCGGTGGGCTCGTTATTCGCATCAACCTGTGCGATCGACCGGCGGAAAAACAGGCGATGGGTTTGTCCGGGTAAAGGCTCATCGGCGCCAGATTTGGCAGGAAAAGTGAGTGTGCGATTTTTGAGCTGGGGCGCACCAATGGGGTGCAGCAACGTCACCTGCGATTGGGGTAAAGGCACAAGCAACGTGGCCTCCGGTTCGAGGGCAAAGTCATAGGCGGCCCCGCGCAGCAGGGAACGGCCGCGGGCAAAATCCAGCCCGGACAGGCTCGGGCGCAGGTTGGATTGCAGCAGGTGGTCGAGGTCCGGCCCGAGCTGCCTCATCTCGCCTGAGTCGCTGCGGAGGTAGAGGTTTCGGATTTCCGGTTGCAAATGATAGAGCGTACCGCGTGCGAGCCGAGGCTCCAGCATGGCGACCTGATTGGTGAGCCAGCGTCCGAGGGATTGGGTGTCCACTGCTTCGGACTTGCGTTGTGCGGCGTATTGGTCCGAGAGCGGGGCGAGTTCCCCGCGCCAATGGTTTTGCAGTGGCGCGAAATCCAGCACCGGTAAAAACCACGCGAGCAGGATTACCTGCGCGCACAGGCGCGGCACGTGGCGCGCCGCGGTGGACCAATCACCGGCGAGGCTGCCCCGGCTGAGCGTGGAGGAAAGGGACGCATAAAAATGCCGGCCGGTTTTTGTGAAACCGAGGAAACCAAAAAAGAGCACGTTGGACATCAGCACTGCGGCAAAGAACCCGGCCGCGGCGCGTGCGCCTTCCACCCAATGGGTGAGCGTGCTGGAGAGCCAATAGCTGGGCAGGAACGGAAACTGCGCGATTTGGGTTTTGGCGAGCAACCGGTCCGTGAGATCCACCACGCGCGTTTCGAGCGTCTGCTCGCTGGCGGCTTCGGGTTGGAGGTACACTTTTACCGAGTAACACATCGCCAGCAGCAACAACACGGCGGTGGCTTGAAAGAGTGAGCGGTCCAATAACCGCGCCATCGCCACGGCGATCCAGCAGCCAAACACCGCCGGCAACATAATGAACACCGCCACGAGCGGAGGCGTGAGGATATAAAAATACCAATCCGCATGTTGATGAATGCCAAAAGCGAGCAGCAGCGGCGCCACCAAAACGATGAATGCCCACGAGGCGACCACGGCAGTTTCGATGAGTTTCCAGCGGAAAATCGATTGGGCAGGAATGGGCAGCGTGTTGAGGTAACGCGATTCCTCATTTTTGAACATATTCGTGTAGCCGACCACCACGTTGGAAAAAAGCAGGAGCATGAAGAGAAACGCAAACAGCAAAAAGATGAGCCGCTCGATGAGGAGATCGCCCAGCCCGGGAAATTTGGAAACATAACGCAGCCCGCCATAAAACATGCCGGCGGCGAGCAGCGGATAAAAAAGAAGGAATCCCACGATCAGCACGGAGAGGAACCCCGAGCGCTGACTCGCCTCTTTGAAGCGGCGAGCCGCCTGCGCGAGATGCACGCGGAGCAAGAGCATCAGCGGTGAGGTAAACCGGTTTCGGACAGCGGGCAGGAATTCCATAGCGGCGGGTACTGGCTATCCCTGCTGGACTTGGCGCTGCATGCTCACATCGGATTCCTCGCTGGTGAGGGCGAGGTAGGTTTCTTCCAGCACGGCCTTGCTGTTGCCGCTGATGGCGTGGAGTTCTTCCTTGGTGCCCACGGCGACGAGCTTGCCCATGTGAATGATGCCGATGCGATCGGCTACTTCTTCCGCCACGCTGATTTGGTGGGTGGAAAGAAACACTGTCATCCCTTCGGCGGCGCGTTCTTTGAGCACCTCCTTCAAAATATATTGGTGATGCGGGTCAAGCCCCACCATCGGTTCATCAAGCACAAACACCTCGGGTGCGTGCATCAGTGCTGAGACAATCGCAATGCGCTGGCGCGTGCCGTGCGAAAGGCTCTCGATGCTTTTTTGCAAATACGGCTCGAGGTTGAAGCGCGGGATGAGTTTACGCGTGCGTTCCTGAATTTGATCTTCGTCCATATGAAAAATCTGGCCGGTGAAGCGCAGAAATTCCCACGGGGTGAGCTTGTCGTACAGGAACGGAAAATCGGGGACGTACGCAAGGTGGCGCCGGACGTCGATGGGGTCGGTTTGCACGTCGATGCCGCACACACGCACGGTGCCGGCGTTAGGCTTGATGAGGCCCACGAGCATTTTTATGGTGGTGGTTTTGCCGGCGGCGTTGGGGCCGAGCACGGCAAAAAATTCGCCTTTCTTTACGGTGAGGCTCAAGTCGTCCACGGCGGTGAGGTCGCCGAATTGTTTCACCAGATTATTCAGTTCGATCATGGAGTGCGACGGTGGGCGATGCCGTAATAATGCGTGTTGCGCAGTTCGTAGCCTTGCGGCAGGCGCACTAGCAAAATTTCGCCGGTGGGGTTGATGTACATGCTGGCCGGCCAGCCTTGGAAAGGCTCAAAGTCCACACGGTACACCTTGATGTCCGACCGCACGCCGGGCAGGCGGTCGAGGTGCGCCTTGCGCGGGAGTTCAAAATTGAAATCGAGCTGCGTGCCGAGGTTAGCTTCATCGAGCAGTTTGTTGATAGCAAACATCGTGGTGATCGTGGTGAGTTTGCCCGTGCCGCGCAGCTCGAGCAGGGCTTTGGAAAATTTCCGAGGATCGCGAATGTCCTCCAACGGCATCTGGATTCGGTTGCTGTAATTGTGAAGCTCAAGGTCGAGATTGAGCACCTGATTGCTCGCCGTGGCGAGTGCGCCGAGGTGCAGATCCGTAATGTTTTGGTCATCGAGCATGCGGAAATTAATCCGCACCGTTTGCCATGCGGAGGCGGCATTCATCACCAGATTAATCCCAAACTTTACTTGGCCCTGATCAGTGCCGAGCAAGAACACGCCGTTATCCATTTCCAGCTCATAGCCGTCGATCCGTGTGATTTGGCCTTCGACTCGCGAAGTGTTTTCAGTAAGCACCTTGGGTTGCCAATCGAGGCTGCCCATCAACTGGCCGGACGGGGCGTGGACGATTTGCAGTTGCGAATCATCCGGCGCACGGCGCACCTTGTCCCACACCGTGGAAATTTCCACTGCCGCGCCGAGTTTTTGCCCGGCGTATTCCACACGCCACAGTTGCCAAGTCATGAACAACCAAAAACAACCAAGCATGACGAGGATAAGGCGCTGCATCGTTATTGGCGCGCTGGAATTTTCAGTTCATCACCAATCTGCATTTTGGCCGGTTTGAGGCCGGGATTGGCCGCAAGCAGCTTGGCCAGGCTAATGCTGTATTGGCGTGCGATGCTGGTGGGGTTGTCGCCGCGCTTCACTTTGTGCGTGCGGATCGTCGTGGCGTGGCGCGGCGGGTTGGGCACTGCAACGACACCGGGGCTGCCCGGATTGGGCCGCGGCAGCGCGGCCGTGGTGTTGGTGGCCGGCTGTGGATTAGGCGTGATGCCCTTGGAAAGTAGCTGATGCTTCAATGCTGCGTTTTCCGCCGCCAACTGGTTGAGCTGCGTGCGTAGTGCCTGAATGGATCGATTGGGCTTGGATTGCGGGTTGCCGAGAATTTCGCCGGCGAGATCGCTTTTGAGTCCTTCAATTTGCCCGAGCACATCCGTTTTGTTTTCTGCCTCCGGCTTGAGGGTGATGAAGCGTTGCAGGTGGAAAATCGCCGCGGCCGGATCGTCCTTGCGCGAAAGAAACAGCACGCCCAGTTCGTAATGCGCCGCCGCCGAGCGGGGGTTGGCCTCCAGCGCTTTATAAAAGGACTTCTCTGCGCCCGCGTAATCCTGCTGCGTGACCAGCCGCCGACCCGCTATAAAATGTGGCTCGCGGTCTTCCGTTGTATGGCTGCCTTCGTCACTGCTGTCGCAGCCAAAGAATAGGCCCGCCGCCAATACCATTGCCCAAAGTTTCACGCGCCCAACCTAACCGAACCGGCCCGCGCTGGCAATGCTGGCAAATCCCATTCACGCCTTGTATTCTTAATCTCCCTCCGAATCCTGAAATGGATCGGATTCATCCGGATCGGAGCTTTCGCTTTCGTCATCGTCCTGCTCCGTTTCGGATGTTTCGTGTTCAAACGGATTGGGTCCGGTCGCTTCAATTTTTGGCAGGAAAAAAGGTGCAAAAAACAAATATCCCCAAGCCACGAGCGCCGCCACGGGCACCAGAATCAGCAGGCCAATCCATGGCAGCAAGCCCAGCGCGTAGCACAGCACGCCCACCGCCAGCAACAGTGTAGCCGGCAATTGCGCTGCGCTCGCCAGCCGCCATCCGCCGCCGGGGGGGCATTGGCGATCCACGTAAAAGGCAACGGCGCGTGCGATTACGCCGCCACCCAAGCCCAGCGCCAGCCAGCCGAGCCACGCCAGCGCGCCCGCCGCCGCGCCCATTGCCAGTAATAGAAATGGCCGGCGCGCGCCCCACCAAGGGGCCAGTTCCTTGCGTTGCAGCGGCAAATCGCCCGGCGCATAGTTCAATTCAAAATAGCCGAACACCGAACCGAGCAGCCAATCCTCGCGGCGCAGTTCCACCTGTACATCGGCCAGTTGACCTTGGCGGGCGGTGCCAGCGGGATCCACGATGAGGCAGAAATAGTTGTTGCGGCCCAGCTCAACGGGTTTGTCATCGGGCCACACGAGCGCGCCATCGCGCCAGCCGGTTTCGGCGGGGAGTTGCTGCATTGCCGAATCTACCACCGGCGCCCAATGGCGGGCGAGCACGAGCAGCACTGCGCCGCCCAGCGCGAGGGCCATCAGGAATTGCCAACCGAGAAGACGTCCCCAGCCGGTTTCAGCAAAGGAGGCCACGCCAGTGAAGGTGACGGGAAAGCCTTTCGGAAGCGTGGGTGGCGAAGGCCCCGGCTCAGCCGAAGGCTCTGTGGATTCCGGCGAAGTTTCCTCCGGCGGCTCGCCATTGGACGGGGCCGGTTCCATAAAATTAATTCTGTTCGCCGTCGCCGCCGTTTTGGTTTTGAGGCATCACCACCAACGGCAGTGGATAGCGCAGCTTCAGTACGTCGTCGACGGTCACTTCCACGTAATATGTGCCGGCTTCGGTGAACTCCACGCCTTGAAACATATGCACGTTGGTGCGCACCACGCCCGGATTTTCCATCTTAAACTCCAGCGTATTCTCGCGCACCACGGTGGATTGATCGGGCGCGAGCAGTTTCACCACCTCGTTGAATTCGCCCACGCCGGCGGTCCAGCGGTTGAAGCACGCGAGCTTGTTTGCCGCCACCGGCACCTGCGGCACCACGATTTGGTTCAGCACGCCGATCAGGAAAATGTTGCCGTTGGCTTCCTGTCGGACGTCCTCGCACATCAGCGAGCATTGGAGGTCGGGGAGTATTCTTGCGTCGGTCATTTTGTTAAATTATTTGGTTTCTAACTCAAGCCCCACCGCGCGCGCAGCGGCCCGAGCGGTGTTGCGCATGAGTAGCGCGATGGTCATTGGCCCCACGCCGCCGGGGTTGGGCGTGATGAGTCCGGCGATCGGTTGCACGGCGGCGAAGTCCACATCGCCCACGAGTCGTGTGCCGTTCTTGGCTTCGGGATCGGCAATGCGGTTTACGCCCACGTCAATCACCGTGGCGCCGGGCTTCACCATATCGGCTTTTACAAATTCAGCCACGCCGATGGCGGCGATCAAAATATCCGCGCGGCGGCAATGATCGGCGAGGTTCGCCGTGCGCGAGTGGCATAGCGTGACGGTGGCGTTGGCGTGCTCGGCCTTTTGGCAAAGGATTGCGGCCATCGGTTTGCCGACGATATTGCCGCGCCCGAGGATGACGACTTCCGCGCTTTGGATAGGCACGCCACTGCGGATGAGTAGCTCGTGCACGCCGGCGGGGGTGCAGGGCACAAAGCCATCGGTGTCGCCGAGCAACAGTTTGCCGACGTTGACGGGATGAAATCCGTCCACATCTTTATTAGGCGACACCGCGGCAAAGATGGTGGCTTCGTTGATGGAGGCGGGCAGTGGCGCCTGCACGAGGATGCCGTGCACGGTGGGGTTCGCGTTCAGCTCGCTGATGAGCTTGAGCAAGTCCTTTTCCGAAGTGTCATCCGGCAGCACGTGGGTGGTGGACTGGATGCCGAGGCGGTCGCAGGCTTTTTCCTTCATCCCCACGTAGACGCGCGAGGCAGGATCCTCGCCCACGCGCACAAAGACGAGACCCGGCGGCGTGCCCTGCTCACTCAGGGCTTCAATATGCCGCCGGGTTTCCCCGTGAATTTGCTCGGCGATGGCGCGGCCATCAATCCTGTTGTCGATGGCTTCGGTGCCCACTTTACTTTTTGGTGTCGTCCGTCGTTTTGAGGGACTTGATGATGAGCACCGGCGTGTGCTGATTGCGGGCGTCCATCGCCTCCTGTCCGCTGACGAGGATGCGGCGGCCGAGGAGTTTTTCCATTTGCTTCTCCAACGCCGGATGTTTGGTGATGAGGAAGTTAATCGTCTTGCCGCTCTCGAGATGCTCGAGCACATAGCGTGAGGGGGCGCTTAGGCTGAGCGTGCGATGCACGATGCCTTCGCGGGTGACAATGCGAATGGGCGCGCCGTTTTTGTCCACCACCGGTTTGCTGGGCGGGGGCAGGTTCGGGTTGGCCTTGGCCACTTGCCCCGGCTTGGCGGGCTCAGCGGGCACGATCGGTTTCACAGGCACGATCGGTTTGAGGATCGCCGGCGTGATGGGCTTGGGCGGTTTGGGGACGATGCCGATGCCGCCGGGAGTGGTGCCACCGCCGGGATTGCCGAAAGTTTTGGGATCAATCGTGATGGTTGTTTCGGCAGGCACAGCCGGTTGCGCGCCGGGAACTGCGGGGGCAATGGTGCCGGGCTGTACGGGCAAGACCGGTTGCAATGGCAGGATGATGGGCGGCTGCGGTTGGATGCCCGGTTGGGGTTGTACGGGCACGGGTTGTGCGCCGATGATGTTGGCCACGTTGCCGTTGGCGCGTTTCACGAATTGCGAGGCCACGTACACGGAACAGTTGCCGGGCGCGAAGACTTCGAGCCACTTGCCTTTTTGCGCGCCGGTGAGGGCTACGTCCGTGCCTTGCATCAGCCGACCGAGGACGGGGAACGTATCACCCGCGCCGCCACGAACGTTGAGCCGCACGGGCTTCACGCTGGCGTAGGTGTGTGGGGAGGGTTTGCCGTCTCGGCCCACGATGTTCACGATGCGTTGGTTGTGAAGGAAATTATGGTGTACCCACAAGCCCGCATCGAGCGGCACTTGCACGCGAAACCATTTGCGCGGCTCACCGGCTTTGGGCGTGGCGAGCGTGATTTCCTCGAGAATGTTCACTGGCTCATTTTGGCCAAACCGAAACACGAGCTGGCTGTGCACCGTGGCTTTGCCGCGGGCGCTGACGCGGGTACCGGTGATGACGCCCAACCCAATGGAGGGCGTGGCGGCCGGGAGTTTTAATTCAATCAACGCCGGCTGCACAGGCAGTGCGGGCAGTGCGGGCGCGGGTTGGGTTGGCAGTGTGAGCGCCGGCGGCACCACGGGGGGCGTGATGGTAGGTGGCACCAGCGGCACGGCGGGTGCAGCGGGCACTGCCGGGGTGACAGTGAGCGGAATAATTTCCGGCGAGGGCGCGGGCACAGCCGGTGTGGGGACCGGTTGCGCGGGCGGTTCGGGCTGGCGCGTGGGTGGCGCGCCCGGTCCAGCTGGAATGGGCGGCGCGGTTTGCGCGATGAGTAGGGTGGTGGCCGCGAGTGTGAGCGCGGGAGTTAATATACGGGACAGGGTAGTTTTCATCAGTTCCTCAACAAGGTTTGGATTTCAGTTTCTGTTAGTGTTCGCCATTTGCCGGGGGGCAACTCGCCTAATTTTATTTTTCCTATTTGCATCCGGGTTAGCCGGATGACTTTTATTTTCTGTGTCGCAAACAATCGGCGCACCTCGCGGTTTTTGCCTTCGGTGAGTTCAATCCGCACGATGCTGCGTGCGCGAGTGCTACTCACCAAAGTCGCCTTGCGGGCCCGCAACAACTCACCCGCGTCCTCTACGCCTTCGGTGAATTGCGTCAGCGCCGTTTGTGGCACTTTGCCTTTCACCTCCACCGTGTAGACCTTGGGCACGTTGTACCGCGGATGAGTCATCCGCAGTGCGAACTCGCCGTCGTTCGTGGCAAAGATCAATCCTTCGCTGTCGCGGTCCAGTCGGCCCACGGGTTTCAGGTCCCAGTCCGGCGGCAACAGGTCGCCCAA
>CAUZWB010000047.1:0-10040 GCA_963583525.1 Verrucomicrobiia bacterium
CTGCAGGAATATCTGGATCATCCGATTCATCAGAATGCCAAGCGCGATGTCCTTTTGCCTCTGGTGGAGAAGGTGCTGGTTTACGATTTTCAGGAGTAATTACCTGTGATGTTAAGTGAAGGGTTTCGGCGGAACTAGCTTCCTTTTTTTCGGCCGGGGCGTCATGGTTTCGCGCATGCAATCACTCTCTCGACGAACCTTTATTCGTAATGCCGCGCTGGCTGCTCCGGTAATTTCATTCGCCCCCACGCTTTTGGCCAAGGACAAGAATGATCCGAACCGTTTTCAAATTGGTATTCAGGAATATACATTCCACCGCTGGATTGGGTCCGGTAAACTCGACCACTTGGACTATCCCGCTTTGGCCAAGGAGAAGTTGGGCATCACTCATATTGAGTACTGGAACCGTCCTTTTAACGGGAAGCATACTAATAAACCGTTCATGAAGGAATTAGTTAAGCGGACCACGGGTGAGGGCATGAAAAATGTACTCATTTTGGTCGATGCCAAGAACCAGCTCGATTCGCGCGATGCCAAGGCGCGAACCCGCGCGATTGATGAACACAAGGGCTGGGTGGATTGCGCTGCGCAACTGGGCTGTGATGCGATTCGTGTTAATTGCCGGTCGGGAGGTGATCGAGATGAGAATCTTGATAATGCCGCCAAGGGTTTGGGTGCTTTGTGTGATTATGCCAAAGGCACCAAAGTGAAGATTGTGATCGAGCCGCATGGCGGCAATTCGCAGGATCCGGATTGGCTTCTGGCTGCGATGAAAAAGATCAACCGTCCCAATGCAGGGCTGTTGCCTGACTTCAACAACTTCGGTCGTTATAATCGCTATGAAGGTGTGACCAAGAGCCTCCCATTTGCTCCGGCCGTGTGCGCCAAGGCATTGAAGTTCGATGCCAAAGGTAATGAAACCAATACTGACTACTATCGGATGCTGAAGATCATTTACGAGTCCGACTACTCCGGCGTTATCTCCATTGAGTTCGAAGGCGGCGGCATAGATCCAATCGAAGGATCGCTGAAGACCAAGGCGCTGATCCAAAAAGCAATCAAGGCGGCAATGGCATGATTCGGAATATTGCTCTCATTCTGGCGTGCTGCTTTGCTGCGCATGCAAATGCGGCTCAGAAACCCAACATCATTTTCATTTTCGCCGATGACTTGGGCTACGGCGATCTCGGTTGCTATGGGCATCCTTATGCGAAGACGCCGGCATTGGATCGGTTGGCCCAGGAAGGCACGCGGTTTACGCAGGCGTATGTGACGGGCGTGACGTGTTGTCCGAGCCGCACCGGATTGATGACCGGCAAGCATCCCGCATCATTCCAAAAATATATGGCGGATTTCGGCTTTGGCGATCGGGTCACCATCACTGAGCTGTTGCAACAGAACGGCTATCAAACCGGCCACTTCGGCAAATGGCACATCGGGCCCACGGAGGATCCGGGCACGTACGGCATCAAGATCATTCAAGGCAAGCCCGACCGCAACGCCGGGGTGGATCGCGCCACACACGGGCGTGATGCGTATTTGATTGATGGCGCGATTAAATTTCTCAAGGCCAACGCGAAAGGGGAGCAGCCGTTTTATATAAACGTGTGGGGCCACATCTCGCATTTCCCCGTGCAACCGGCCAAGCATTTTGCCGATCGCTTCAAGGATGTGAAGGTGGATGAAACGAAGTTTGGGCCGGAGCTGCGCAAAAAATTTGCCGAGTGCCGCGCGCTGGGAGGCAATGTCGATGAGGGCATGCGAAATTATCTCGGCGATGTGTTTAGCATGGATCAGGGCATCGACCGGCTGCTCAAGGCAGTGGATGAATTGGGCCTGCGCGAAAACACGATTGTGATTTTTTCCAGCGACCACGGCCCCGCGCCGGTAAAGCTGGCCGATGAACGGAACAAGCAACCTTCGCGCATCGCCGCCGCGCGCAACATGCTTGGCTCCGCCGGTCCCTTTCGCGGCGGCAAGCACAATCAGTACGAGGGCGGCGTGCGCGTGCCCTTCATCATCCGTTGGCTCGGTCAAGTGCCGGCCAATCATGTGAACAATACGTCCGTGATTTCCCTCATCGATTGGGTCCCCACAGTTTGCAAACTCACCGGAACGAAAAATTCTATGGCCGACCTCGATGGCGAGAACATGGCCGACGTGTGGCTCGGCGCCAAACGCACCCGCACTCGGCCGCTTTTCTGGCGCGTCAGCTCTGCCAATGGCCAAGTGAGCATTCGCGATGGGAATTGGAAGTATCACCACTTCCGTAAACAGCGCGGCGGTTCGCAGCTCTATGACCTGTCAAACGACCCCGCCGAGTCGCACAATCTCGCCGAGGCCAATCCAAGGATCGTTAGGAAACTTCGCGCCAAGATTGATGAGTGGGTGGAGGCACTCCCTGCCGATTACATCAAAAAAGAGAAGCGCAACGCGCGCCTGAATAATTAGCATTTGGCGTTATGCGCGAATCTTGTCGATGGATTTGCTTTGTCGCTTTTCCGGTCCGAGCCGTCGCTTCGCGCCCATGGCGCTGAGCATTGTGTTATAAACATCGATGCCTTCGGCTTTCACGTCCATGATTTGGCCGGTTTTGAAGCGGCCATTTGCGCCGGTGATGGCGTGGAAAATTCCGGATAGCTCGCGCTTCACATCGTTGTGGCGTCCATCGCCGGACTCGGTGGAAATCGTGATCAACGAGTTTTCCAAAATACTGCGCCCGTTTGATTCCTTCGTGCGGTCGAGGCGTTTCAGAAAATAAGCCAGCTCGTTCATCTTCAAATGCGCGTGGGCGCGGAGCTGCTCGTTCTTTTTCTTTTCGTTAAACTTGTGCCACCATTCGTGGCTACAGCCGGCTGAGCCACTACGCCGGTGCATTGTGGAGTCATTGAATTGATAGCGCGTGCGGCCATTGAATTTGTAATCGCCCGTGAGGCGGATGCGTTCACCCGCAGCGAGAAACGTAATGGCCCCAAACCGCGCGCGATCCATCTCAATCGCCAACGCATACAGATCGGCAAGCAATCGCCACTCGGTGGTGAGCTCCTCCAAGGTAATGTCGATGCCTTCTCCGCCGGGATCCGCCGGGCCGCCATGGGGCACCTTGGAACGCGGCGGCAGCGCGGGGCTGCCTTGTTTATGTTTCAACGTAAACGCGCGTTGCTCGAATTCCCGAATGCGATCGAGGTGATCCTTCACACGAGATTTGGAAGCTGAGCCGAGTGGCGAATTGGGGCCGGTATAAAATTGATATTGATCCACCACCGAATCCAGTACACTGCGCTTGAGCCGTTGCGCGCGGGCGTCGGCATTGTTTGCGCCGGCGAACGTTCCAAACACGCGATCAAACAAATCACGCGGCGTTTCCTGCATCCGCGCCGCCACCGTGCCGTCCATATTATAACTGTGCAAATACCGCCCCACGCGGCTGCGCCTGAAAAATGTGCCGCCCACCAGCGTGGGGACCATCCCCGCCGGCAACCCCTTGGGATGATGCGTGTGCCGCACCACTTGATCAATCGACGGCCCGCCCGCTTTGGCCTCGCCGCCCGCGGGCTGCGCCGTGAACGACCCCGTTGCCCCATCGTAATGCGCGTTGATCCCGCGCACATCGCAGCGCACTTGATCCACGTTACGCATGATGAGCAGTTTTTTGCTGAGTGGTTGGAGTGGCTCGAGCACGTCTTTGAAGCCTTCTGCCTGCAAGGGCGAGGGGATTCCAAGCCCAAAAAACACGTTAAACGCCCGCACGGGCACCTTTGCTTTGGCCGCACCGAAGGCGTTGCCGACGATCATTTCTTCAAGAAACGGCAGGCCGATCCCCACGGTGCCGAGGCCTTTTAGCAGTTGTCGGCGGTTGATTTTGGTTTTCATACGTCCAGTGAATTGGATGGCTGTTGCGCCTCGGCCATTCAAATGGCAGCTCCATTTTCCTCGCACCATTGCAAAAAGTAAAGGGCATCTGCCCGTGCAAAAGGAGGTGAACTATCAATTTGGATTTGAAGAATCGCGCTTTGCGGGATAGACTTCACGTATGAACATTACGGAAGTACGCCAGTTACCCGTCCGCGAGAAAATCCAATTGATGGAAATTCTTTGGCAAGATTTGCGCGCCGCCTCGGAAACAGCACCGGTTCCCAAGGCGCACCGTCAACTGTTGGACGCCCGCCGCCAAGCCGTCGAGGCCGGCACGGAAGCAGTGCTCGACTGGGATGAGGTGAAAGACGACCTCCGCTCGCGGGAATGAAAGTGCTCAAGATTCTGAGATCAGCCAAGCGCGATCTCGCAGAGGGCTTCGGTTTTTATGAGGAACAGGAAAGTGGCGTGGGAGAATATTTTATCGCCTCCCTCCGAGAATAAATTCAGTCACTCAAAGTCACGGGCGGCACTCATCGAACGGATTATCGTGAATTCCACCGGCTGGTTTGCCAGACATTTCCCTTCGCCGTTTATTACATCCACAAAAATGAAACCGTGACGGTCTATGCCGTAGTCGATTGCCGACGCGATCTAAAGTGGCTTCAACAGCACCTTGATGAAACCAATCGATAGGGCGATTCGCTTCTCACTCACTTGTTGGTGTCATTTTTTGTGGTTCGCACGAGATCACTCATCGCGATGGCGGTGATGAGGCTGGCGTAGGTGCCACCTTGTTTTTGGGCGGTTTGGTGAAGGGTGTCAACGATTCTTGCATCGCGGGCACCGAGGGGGCGCCCGAGGGCAAATTGGGTGAGCTTCCAAGTAATGCTGAGCCGCACGCGGTCGCTGCGGGCAAGTTGGTTCATGAGTTCGGCGGAGGTTTTGTAGGCGATGGATCGGGCGGCCCCGGGGAAGAGGATTTGGCCGTCTTCGCGCAGGCGATTTCCGTGCGGATCTTTTTCAAAAAACGCGCCGAGGCCGTCGAATTTTTCCAAACCAAAGGCGAGCGGTTCAAATTTGCTGTGGCAGCCGCCGCATTTTTTATTGGCGATGCGTTGCGCGGCGATGGCGCGTTGGGTGAGGCCGGGTTTGGTGGGCACGGGAGTGGTGTCCACGCAGGGCGGCGGATCCTTCACCACGCCGCGCAGCAGATCGTGCATCACGAAGAGGCCGCGGGTGATCATCGAAGCGCCATCGCCGCCCACGGTAAGCACGCTGCCTTGCGTGAGTAACCCCCCGCGCGCGGGGATGCGGGTGAGGTTGTATTGCATTGCGCCTTCGCCGCCCGGCAGCATTTTCAATCCGTAATGTTTCGCGAGGTTGGGCGTGAGAAACGTGGTTTGCGCATTGAGCAAATCGGCGAGCGGCCGGTTTTGTTTCCAAACCACTTCCTTGAAAAACGCAGTCGTCTCTGCGCGCATATCGGCGGCCAGCGCGGGGGTCCAGTTTGGAAAACGGGTTTTGTCGGGGCGAAGATTGGCGAGGTGATCGAGGTTGAGCCATTCGCTCACGAATTGCACTGAGCGATCCACCGCGCGTGGATCCTTTAGCATGCGTTGAATTTGTGTTCGCAGTTTTGTGGCATCGCCGAGCTCTCCTTGTTCGGCAGCGGTGTAAAGCGCGGCATCGGGTGGCGCGCCCCAAACAAGATAGCTCAAACGCGAGGCCAATTCATAACCGCCAACCGGCCCGTCGTTTTGCTGGTTTTCGATTCGGTAAATAAAGCGCGGCGATTGCAGCATCGCCTCGATGACCAGTCTCACCGCTTCATCAAACCCACCGCCATTGGCCACCACGGTGGTGGTGATGCCGCGGTACAGCACGATCTCGCGCTCGTCCAACGGCCCGCGCAACAGCCATTTCCCCATCGCCTCGACCAGCGGGCGCATCACTTTATCGGTCACATTGCGGCTGCGTGAAAAGCGCGCGGCAAATTTTCGCGCATCCATTTGTTTCGTAATGATGCCCGCCAATTGCGCGTAAGCGTTGACGTGCTTAAGGTCCACGTTGAGATTGTAAGCAGTATTGGAAAACCCATCCGCGCGCACGTCCGGCGGCAACAGGTGGCGCGCTTCCGCGGTGATGTCCACGCCCGTCGCCGCCCGAACGGTGGTGATGTACTCGGGCACGGTGAGTCGGCGAATCCAGTTCGCGTGCGGTTGCTCGCCGTGCGCGTACACGGCGGGGTCGATGCGCGCGAGCGACCATTGTGCGCCGCCGTCGATCCATTGCTTGAGAGTGGCTTTTTCCTCGGTTGAAAGCGGCGGGCGTTTTTTCGGCATTTCATTTTCCGAAACCACTTCCCAAATCAGGCTCGCGTTTGACATGCCCGGCACAATGGTTTCGCTCTCGGCGAAGGCGGTGATTTTTTGAGTGAGATCGAGCTTGCCCTTGCGCGTGGCGGGGTCGTGACATTCCATGCAATGCTTGGCGAGCAGCGGCGCGATTTTGGTTTCGAATAATTCGATGTTCTCCGCTTTTGCAAGGGCGGCACGATCCACTTTGCCTTGCGGGCCGGCTTTGAAATTTTGCGTCACCTCGGTTGCTGAAAGGCTGCGGTCGTAAATTGCCACCAAATGAAACGTGCCCAGCCACGGCCGTTCATTGCTCAGCTCGTTGCCCAGCGCGAGATTGAAGCCGTTGTTCCAGTTGGCAAAGTTTCCGGCGAGTGTTTGATTGGCGCGGCGTTTGCCATTGAGATAAATGGTGGTGCGCCCCGCGCGGTTGCGCGTAAACACCACGTGCGTGAGCCGCACGGCAAGACTGCGCGCGGGCGTGCTGGTGGACGGGATGCCGTTGTTGCTCGAACGGCTCGTCCGCAACCGAACGTCGAAGAGATTCTTTTCCTGCCCCAACGTGAAATTGCGTTCGGAGGTGTCGCGCGAAAGGGTGACAATTCGCGCCGGCCCGTCTAGTGTGGTATTGGCTGGTTGGAGCCATGCTTCAACCGTGATTTCGCCGGTGCGCTTGATGGCATTGATCAGCCGCGTGGGTGGTTGCGCCGTGCGAATCACCGTGCTCTTGCGGATTTCGAGGGTGCCTTTGGTTCGTCGCACATTTTGCGGCTGTGCAATTTTCAAATCAATGGCCGGCTTGGCGTCGGATCGATCCGCCACCACCGCGCCTTGCGCTGTTCCAAAATCATAAAACACCACTAACCCCGAAGCCACCCGTGCCGCGGTTGCCGAGCAAACGAATCCGACAAAAATGATAACCAACGTCAATCGCATGCTAGAGTTTGGACTAAACATATTGTGATTCCATTCGACAAATGAGACTGCCACGGCGTGGCGTTGCGGGGAAGCGTTTTTCGGAGAGACAAGAGCGGGACACGGCGGTAAGTTCAGCCCGTGAAACGAATCCTCTTTTTTGCCTTTGTTGCGATGACGATTATCCGTGTGGCTGCGGCCGCGCCGAAATATAATGTGCTGTTTATCATTTCCGATGATCTCACATCCACGGCGTTGTCGTGCTACGGGAACACGGTTTGCAAAACGCCGAACATCGACGCCATTGCCGCGCAAGGCACGCGATTCACGCGGGCGTATTGTCAAGGGACGTATTGCGGGCCGTCACGGGCTTCGTTTATGACCGGTTACTATCCACACGCGATTGGGGTGCTGGGCTACAAGAGTCCGCGTCCGGCGATTGGGGATCGCGTCACATGGTCACAGCATTTCAAAAACCACGGCTACTACTCTACGCGCGTGAGTAAAATTTATCACATGGGCGTGCCCGGCGGCATCGAGGGCGGCGGGCACGGCGCGGATGACGCGGCGAGCTGGACAGAACGCTTCAACAGCCCCGGCCCCGAATGGAAAGCGCCGGGCAAAGGCGAGACGCTCGAGGGCAATCCCAATGGCAAACGCCCCGTGGTGGGCGGCAACACCTTTGTGGTGGTGGAAGCGGATGGCGGTGACCTGGTACATTCGGATGGCAAAACCGCCGCCAAAGCGTGCGCGTTGATTGATAAACACAAAGCCAAGCCCTTCTTTTTGGCGGTTGGGTTTGTGCGCCCGCACGTGCCTTTCGTCGCGCCCAAAAAATATTACAAAAATTTTCTGCCGTATTCAAAAATGAAACTGCCGCCCAAGATCGAGGGCAATTGGGATGACATCCCAAAGGCCGGCATCAATTACAAAACCAGCGTGAATATGAAAATGGATATTCGCCGCCAGAAAAAAGCCGTCGGCGGCTACTACGCCTCGGTGGCGTTTATGGACGCCCAAGTGGGCAAGGTGATGGCCGCGTTGAAAAAATCCGGCGTGGCCGATCGCACCATCGTCATCTTCACCAGCGACCACGGCTACCACCTTGGCGAGCACGATTTCTGGGCCAAGGTGAGCTTGCGCGATGAGTCGGCACAAGTGCCGCTCATCATCAGCGTGCCCGGCCAAAAACCTGCCGTCTGCAAATCCTTTGTCGAGTTGCTCGACCTCTATCCCACGCTTGCCAGCCTCTGCGCACTCCCCGCGCAAGCCCGCCTTCAAGGCAAAGATGTTTCCCCGATGCTGCACGATCCCAAACACGAAGTTCGCACCACCGCTTTCTCCGTGGCCCCCTCGCGCAAAGGCTTCCTGCTGCGTGATGAAAACTGGGCGTACATTCAATACGGCGAAGACGCAAAACGCGGCATCGAGCTATTCGATATGAAAGCCGATCCCAACCAATACACCAACCTCGCCAACGCAGAGGCCCACCAAAAGACCGTCGTCCAATTCAAGACCCGTCTTGCCGCAAAACTGAAGGCGCTTCGCGACAATGATCTGAAACGGCCAACACAGTGAGTTGCCAAGCCTCGCGGTTGATGCCACCCTTTTGCTATGCAAAGCAAAGCCACCACGGTTGATCAATATTTGGCGGAGCTGCCGCCGGATCGACGTGAGGCCATTGGCGCACTGCGCGCGGTGATTTTGAAAAACCTGCCGAAGGGCTACGAGGAGGGGATGCAGTGGGGGATGCAGTGGGGGATGCCCTCGTATTTCGTGCCGCACTCGGCGTACCCCGCCGGTTATCATTGCCAGCCGGATCAGCCGTTGACCTTCGTCAGCCTCGCCTCGCAGAAAAATCACATGGCGTTTTATGGCTTTTGCAATTACATCGATGATGTGCTGCGTAATCGGTTTGTTGAGGATTGGAAAAAGACCGGCAAGAAGCTCGATATGGGCAAGTCGTGCGTGCGTTTTAAAAAGCTTGAGGATGTGCCGCTCAAAGTCATCGGCGACGCAGTGAAACGCGTGCCGATGAAAAAGTTTATCAAACAATACGAGGTGCAGCTTCAGCAAGCTAGTGCCGGGAAAAAGGCTGCGAAGAAAAAGGCCGGTAAAAAGAAATGAGATTTGTGCTGATCATTTTGTTTGCGTTGGCAATGGGTGCTGAGGGCGCGCCGGTGATACTGGGGTTGCATCATGCGCGACATGGATTGGATGAGAAGCAGCAGGGACTATTGTTGATCTCGGAATTGCGGTGTGTGGCATGTCATGCAAGTGAGCGTGTGACAAAGAAATCGGGGCCGGATTTATCGTCGGTGGGTTCGCGGTTGAATCCGAATTTCATCAAAAAGTTTATCGGTAACCCGGCTTTGATGGATCCGGGCACGCAGATGCCGGATTTGCTGGAAGGTAATCCAAAACGACAGGAGATCGCCGAGGCACTGACGCATTATCTGGTGAGCTTGTCGTCAAAGGGGTTTTCCCTTGGTGCTATTAAGGACGAGGAATTTGAGTCGGGCAAAAAACTGTATGAAAAGATCGGGTGTGTGAGCTGCCATACGGATGAGCAAGGGGTGGGGCTTTCGCATATTTCCTCGAAGTATGGTTTGGAATCATTGGCGGGGTTTCTATTTCAACCGCAACATATACGATCTTCCGGTCGAATGCCGGACATGAACCTGACCCGTGCGGAGGCAAAATCGATTGCCAGTTTCTTGATTGGATTAAAGGCGCGCGGGCCTTCAGAGTTTAAATCGGTAGCCTTCAAGGTAGCTAAGGGTGAACAATATTTTGAGCAGCTGAACTGTGCCTCGTGCCACAACTTGCCCGGCAAGAAAGGCAAGCTGGTTCTGGAGATGACCAAACTGCGCGCTGGCGTAGGTTGTTTGTCGGTGAAGCCGAAAGGGGTGC
>CAUZWB010000048.1:0-9754 GCA_963583525.1 Verrucomicrobiia bacterium
CATCGCCCCGCGTTGTCGCACGGCGTACAAGGAATTGGTTTATGACATGGCGCTGTCCAATCCCGCGAAGCTCCTTTCGGCCAATACCTTTGTCACCGAAGTGCCCGGCTATGTGATTTATATTGGTGAACTGGCGCAGGGCGCAGATGAGCGGCATTGGCACATGAAACGGATTTTGCTCAACCGCATTGAGGACGGCGAACTCATCCAACGCACGCGCGCCGCGCGGGGCGAGGTGAGTTATGATTCCACAAATAAAAAATACCTGTTCCGCCTCATCGACGCGCAGGTCAACGTGCGCGCGGACAAACTGGAAACCGTATTTGGCGGCAAGGAACCGGAAACGACAAATGCCCCCGCAACCACTAACAATGCAACGGCCACCAACGCTGTGCCGGAGCCGGAGGAAGCACTCAACGCCTTTCCCGATTCCCCCGAATGGATGCCCATGGCCGGCGGGGAAATTATACTGCCCATCACGCTGGCGGAGATGAGCAAGCAAACGTTCAAGCCCAAGCTCAGCTACCTCACCTTCAGCCAGTTGCGCCGCGAAATGGATCGCCACGGCGAAATTATCAACGTCGACTCAAACGGCTCCATCGCGCTCGTCCATTACTCCACCATCGATGCGCCGGCGCCGGACTCTCTTTACCAAGTAACGCGTCACGGCAACCCCGTCGGGCGCGCGCGCATCACTCACGAAAAAACACCGGCCCATCTGGTCGCCGAAATCACCGAAGGCACGCTGCATCCGGGCGACCGCCTCGAGCTGGAACGCTCGCCGCTCAGGGTGCAGCTGCACCGGCAGATTTCATTTTCCTTCGCCGCCATCGGCTTCACGCTCGTGAGCATCCCGCTGGGCATCCGTGCGCACCGGCGCGAGACCACCGCCGGCATCGCGATGGCGCTGGTTTTGATTTTGATTTATTACAGCTTCATTATCCTCGGGCAGGCGCTCGCCAACAAACCGCAATATTACCCGCACCTCATCGTGTGGATTCCTGTGTTCCTTTTCCAAACCGCCGGCATGTGGATGCTGGCGCGCGCCAATCGCGGCAGTCAATAAATGCAAACTCCCGAAACCAGCCCGCCTTGCCTCGCTCAGCTGCAGTTCCTCACAGGCCAGCCGCGGCGACATTATATTTGGCCCAATGAATTCCCCCTTCGCCTTGGCCGTGGCGGCGATTGCGCACTACGCATCGAGGAAGAGGGCGTGTGGGACAAGCATGTGGCGATTGAGCTGGATGACAACAATCGTTTTCAATTGAAACGCGTGTCGGATGCCAGCGTGATGATCAATGACGAGCCGATGACCAAAAATCAACCGCTCGCCAATGGCGATGTGCTCGCGCTCGGCTCGGTGAAGCTGCAATTCTGGCTCGGCACCGTGCAGCAGCAGCGACTCTCCACGCGTGAAGCAGCGGTATGGGCGCTGCTGGCGGCGGTCACCGCGGTGCAGGTTTGCCTGATGCTGTGGCTTGGATGAGCAGCCTTGCGTCTTGCGAATTGTACGCCTCCCCATTATCCTCCCCGCGAATGAAGCACCTGCTCGATTTCGAGAAACCGTATATTGACCTCCAACAAAAACTGGAGGGCCTGCGCGATCATCCCGAGGAAACCAATCTCGGCATGGATATCGATCAGGAAATTCGTCAGCTTGAGGATAAAATTTCGGCCAAAAAAAAGGAGCTCTACGCCAACCTCACCGCGTGGCAGCGCGTCCAGCTCGCGCGTCACCCGAAGCGGCCCTATTCGCTCGATTACATTGAGCGCACGTTCAATAGCTTTTCCGAACTGCACGGCGACCGATTGTTTCAAGACGACCACGCGATCGTGGCCGGCTTCGCCAAGCTGGGCGAACAACGCGTGATGGTCGTCGGCACCCAAAAAGGCCGCGACACCAAGGAGAACATCAAACGCAATTTTGGCTGCGCCCATCCCGAGGGCTACCGCAAAGCGCTGCGGCTAATGGGCATGGCAGACCGTTTTGGGCTACCGATCATCGCGCTGATTGACACCGCCGGCGCGTACCCCGGCGTGGCCGCCGAAGAGCGCCACATCGCCAAGGCCATCGCCATTAACCTGCGCGAGATGGCGCTGTTCAAAGTGCCGATGATTGCCGTGGTCATCGGCGAAGGCGGCAGCGGTGGCGCGCTCGGCATTGGCGTGAGCGACCGCACTTTGATTTTGGAAAACGCGTATTATTCCGTCATCAGCCCCGAAGGCTGCGCGGCGATTTTGTGGAAGGATCGCGCCGCCGCACCGCAAGCCGCCGAGGCGCTCAAGATTACCGCGCGCGATTTGCTGGAGCTGGAGTTGGTGGATGAAGTGGTGCCCGAACCGTTCGGCGGCGCCCACAATGATTTCGAGGTGATGGCCGATACCCTTCGCGAGGTGCTCATCACCAACCTTGAGGCGCTGCAAAAAATTGATCCCGAGACGCGACTGAAGCAGCGCTACGCCAAATATCGCCGCTTCGGAAAATTCATTGAAGGCTGAGCGATGCTCTATCCGCTCACCTTCGAGCCCATCTTTCAAGAACGCGTCTGGGGCGGGCGCCGCCTCGAAACGCTCTACGACAAACCCCTGCCGCCGGGCCAGCGCATCGGGGAATCGTGGGAAATCGCCGACCGCCCCGGCACCGCCAGCATCATCGCCAACGGCCCGCTCGCGGGGCACGATCTCCGCTGGCTAATGCAAAACCATGCCGACACATTGCTCGGCGATCTGCCGCACAATGGCCGATTCCCGTGGCTCGCCAAATTACTCGATGCCCAAGCCGATCTCTCCGTGCAAGTGCATCCGCCTGCCGCCATGGCCGCGCAACTCGGCGGCGAACCCAAAACCGAAGCGTGGTACGTAAGCCACGCCGAAGCCGATGCCCGGCTCATCGCCGGCTTGCGCCCGGGCGTATCGCGCGAAAAATTTGAGGCGAAACTCGGCACCGTCGAATTCCCTCTGTGCCTCAACGAACTGCCCGTGACCACGGGCGATGCAATGTTTCTGCCCAGCGGACGACTGCACGCGCTGGGCGCAGGCACGGTGGTGTTTGAAATCCAACAAAACTCTGACACCACCTACCGCGTGTACGACTGGAACCGCACCGGCCTCGACGGGCAACCGCGCGAGCTGCACCTCGCCGAGGCGCTGCAGTGCATTGATTTTGACGAAGTCAAACCGCGGCTCCACGCGCGCGAATACGAACCCCGCAACGGGCACAACACCCGCCTCATCGCGCTCGCGCCGGAAGCGTTTCGGCTGGAGCACATTCAAATGGAAACTGACGCCGCCATCGTGTTGCCCGGCGAAGGCGTGCGATTGGTGGCCGTAACCGATGGCCGCCTCACGCTCGATGGCGCGGGCGAAACATTACCACTCGGCCCCGGCCAATTCGCGATCGTGCCTGCCTGTGCCGAAACCACCGCCGCGCGCGGCGTGGATGCCCAATTTATCCTCACCCAAGCCGCATAATGCAATTTAACGCCAGTCCCGAGCCCCGCGAGCCAAAAGAAAAACGCCCCGTGCGCGATTTTCTCCATCAATTCGTGGTAGGCACGCTGGCGGTGTTGGTGGCGGTGCATTTGGTGCCCGGCATTCAATATGAAAGAACTGAGCATTTAATTCTGGCTACGCTGGTGCTGGGCGCGCTGAACGCGTTCCTGCGGCCGCTCCTGTTACTGGGCTGTTTGCCATTGCTGGTTCTCTCGCTGGGGTTTTTCCTACTGGTCATCAACGCCGGCCTACTGATGCTCACCGCAAAATTGGTGGACGGCTTCACGGTCGACGATTTCTGGGCGGCGTTTTGGGGGGCACTGATTATTTCAATCGTCACGCTGATCGCCAATAAATTTTCCGGCAGAGGCCGATCGCGCTTCCAATTTCAACGCAGCAAGCCAAAAGAAAAAAAATCCAGCTACGACCACGACGATGACGACGGCCCGGTGATTGATGTGTGAGCGAGAAGTTAGGAGGAAGCAGTTAGAAGTTGGAATGAAGCTCGCAACGTCGGCTTGCCTTCTTCATTCCACTGGCGCTCGAATTCGGTGGTGAGCGCGGCCAAATCCTTTGGCGTTTCGGTGGATGAAAAAATTTTGGCGGGCGCGAAGGATTCCTGCATTTGCACAAAATAATCAGGGTCGTCCGTGCGGAGATGGACGATGCCTTTTGGCGCAAGAATGCGCCGGGCCAGTTCGGGGAAGTTTCCATCGATGAGCCGATGGCGGCGGTGTTTGTCTTTGGGCCACGGATCGGGGAAATAAATGTGGATCGCATCGAAGGCATTTGCGGGGAGGAGGTGTTGGAGGACGTAGCGCGCTTCGATGCGGAGGAGGCGGAGGTTGGTGAGGTTGGCGCGCCGGCCTTTTTTGTCGAGCTTGCGAATGCGGCCGAGCAGGCGCTCGACGCCGAGGAAATTTTTTCCCGGATGACGAGTGGCCCATTCCAAAAGAAACCCACCATCGCCACAGCCAATTTCCAGCTCGGCGGGTTGTGCCGTGGAAAACAATCCCTCCAACCGCAACGGTTCCGTCACGGATTGAAATTCGTGCAGCAGGCTCATTGTGTTTCCGCGCCGACGAAGAGGGCGAGGGAGGCAGTGTAGCCGTGGAGAAAATTGTCGTTGCCGATGGGGCCGATTTCGCCGTTGCAGAAAAATCCGCTGAGGCCGATATCGCCGAGGTGATGCTGGACGAGGCCGGCATCATGGTCAGAAGCGCCGAACAAATTTTTTCCGCGCCCTGTGCAACAGCAAAGGCAGCCGCCATACACGGGATTGCCGTTGAGTGATTCACCGGTACGATGCATCAGCTCGTCCATATCCTCGCTGGCAGCACGGGCATCGCGGCGTTGAAACTGGAGTGTTTGCCCGACCCTCACCGCACCGCCCACAGCGATGCTGCCGGTGGCGGGATCTGCGCCGATGAGATTGCGGATGAGGAAATCGCCGCGATGAAATTCTTCCACGTATTCGTTGACCACTAAGCCTACGAATAAATTTTTGCGGGTTTTTTCTTTGTCGGTGTCGCTAAGGTGTTCAAATGTTTCAGTGAGCACTTCGTAAGCGGGACGGTTACCAATCTCGAAAATAATATTCTGTTCAACGCGTGTGATCGTCCACGTTTCACCGATCGGCGTGCAGCCTTGCGAGATCACGCTTTGTAACGCCACGCCGCCGCCCACGCTGAGCGCCACGCCGCCTTCGTCGTACACCTCGCCGTTGAGGTACACCTGCGAAGATTGGTCGGCCAACGTGCCGCTGGCGAATCCGCCGATCACCGGCTTGCCGGGCCACGAGGCGTTCCATTGCGGCAACCACGCCTCGGCATTGAGATGGAACGGATCCACAAATGTCAACCAGCCGTTGGTGTTGGTCACGCCAGTAACTTCGGGCCAGTAGTCCGGGCTGTCGGCTTCTTCCACTTGGGCTTGGGTGAAGTGCAACGCATCGAGTTTCGCGCCGGGCAAATGATGGAGGGCGAGGGTGAGGCCGGGATCTTTTTCGACTTCGCACGCGTTGGCTACTAAACCGCCGCCGGAGCAACCGACTAGCAAGGGGATGCGCGCGTGCACGCGAAGGATTTCCAGCAGCTCCACGGCTTGCCCGAAGAATTGTGGCGAAGTAAACACCAACCCCAGCGACACTTCATCGCCGGGAAAATTACCACGCAGCTGCGCCGCCCAATCCTCGAGCGCGTCCACGTCGAACGCGCCATCGTAATGCGCGGCGATGGAATGACCGGATTCGGGCATCGGCTATCCTGCCGCCACAGCTTCGGCGGGCTCTGCCACCTTGGCGGCGGGGGCTTTTTCTTCTTTGGTTTCCTCCGGCTCCACGCCGTTTTTCTTGTCCATGATTTGTTTCACGATCTGCTCGCACAACTCCGGCTTGTCCACCAAAGTCTTTTGCGCGGCGCCCACGCCTTGGCCGATAAGTTCGCCTTCGTGCTGGATCCACGCGCCTTTTTTGCCGAGCACACCGAAGCGCAGGCCGGCGTCGATGACGCTGCCTTCCCAGTTGATGCCCTGATTGTACATGATGTCAAACTCGGCCTCGGCGAACGGTGGCGCGACTTTGTTTTTCACGATTTTCGTTTTCACGTGGTTGCCGATGACTTGGCCGGTGGCGTCCTTGAGCGCCTCGCGCCGGCGAATATCGATGCGCACGCTGGCGTAAAACTTCAGCGCCTTGCCGCCGGAAGTGATCTCGGGGCTGCCGAACATGACCCCAACTTTTTCGCGCAGTTGATTAGTGAAAATGCAGGTGGTCTTGGCCTTGCTCATGATGGCGGCGAGCTTGCGGAGGGCTTGGCTCATGAGCCGCGCTTGCATGCCCATGGTGGCCATGCCCATATCGCCTTCGAGCTCGGCTTTGGGGACGAGCGCGGCGACGGAGTCGATAACGATGACGTCTAACGAGCCGGAGCGCGCGAGGGTTTCGCAAATGGTAAGCGCTTCCTCGCCGCTATCGGGCTGGGAAACGAGGAGGTCATCGAGATTCACGCCGAGCTTCTTGGCGTACTTGGGATCAAGCGCGTGCTCGGCATCAATGAAGGCGCACAAGCCGCCGGCCTTTTGGGCGTTGGCGATGACGTGCAGCATCACGGTGGTTTTGCCGGATGATTCCGGCCCGTAAATTTCTACGATGCGGCCCTTGGGCACACCGCCAATGCCGAGCGCGAGGTCGAGCGAAAGTGCGCCGGTGGAAATCGCCTCGATGTTGTTTTGCGCCCGGGCGCTGCCGAGCCGCATAATGCTGCCTTCGCCAAAAGTTTTGGTGATTTGCGCCATCGCGTCGTCGAGGTTGCGTTGCTTGACCTCGCCGTCTTCGGTGGGCTTCTTAGTGGTTTTTTCTGCTTTTGCCATAATATATTTTCTTCCAGTTGTGGGCGTGCTGCTCAGACAGCTTGCGACCGGGTTGCTTGTTCGGCAAGCCCTTGTTTTTCCCAAAGACTTGATTCGATGGCCCGCCGCCGTTTAGGGTCGCGGCCATGTTTTCGCACGTTGTAATTTTCTGGACCAAACCCGAAGTGGCCGGTGCCACGGAAAAACTGCTGGCCGGCGCGGAGGAATATCTCAAAGATATCCCCGGCGTTCGGCATTATCACTGCGGCGCCATGGCGGGCAGCCATCGGGATGTGGTGGATCAAACTTATCAAGTAGCGCTGAACCTCGTGTTTGAAGATCAAGCCACGCAGGATGTTTACCAGGAACACCCGCGCCACTTGGAATTTATTGAGAAAATCTTCAAGCCCAACTGCGCCCGCGTGGTGGTGTACGATTTCGAGGGCTAAAATCCGCCTGCCAAATATCCGCTTGCCAAAGCCGCCCCGCATCGGGATACTCCGCCCTTCACGGATGCGAGTGTAGCTCAATTGGTAGAGCATCTGCTTGCCATGCAGAAGGTTGTGAGTTCGACCCTCATCACTCGCTCCATTTTCTTTAAACGATTCCCTGCTGAACAACATCACGGAATCAGTTTAACAGACCAATAGGACATTGGTTGTCCTACCATAAAATTACCAATGCCCAATGACCAAAACTCTTTCAAAATCCTTCCCCTTTCCAGCCCAATATGTTCCACTGGGCCGATGAGTTTGACCAACGAGCAGATTGAGGAACAATTGTTGCAACTGGCGGATGCGCTGGCGCAGATGAGTGATATGACCGCAACCGCATTCGAGCAGCGCGATGAGGACTTGAAAACGCTCAAGGCAAAAGTCGCCGCGCTGGAGGCGAAGGTCGGCGGCGAATAATCGTGCCACTTTTCTTCACGGCTTGTAACCAAACGCCGCTCCGGGCGTATTCGGGAATGACATTGCTTTAACGGGCCCATTGCCCAAAACGAGGCTCCAATATGAAAACATATCGATCAAATCTATCGTATCTATTCGTGTTTCTGGTGAGCGCCAGCGTGACGGGCCGCGCGCAGGCCGGAGAGTTTGACGCCAAACAAGTGCCGTCCGGCGTGCATTGGTTTTTGCATCTGGATGTGGGCGGGTTTAAGAAAACAAAGCTGGGCCAGTTCGCGCTCAAACAGGCGAAGCAAGCCGGGCCGGAGCTGGATCAGCTGGCCGAGTTGCTGCAATTTGATTTCCGCAAAGATTTGGATGGCGCGACGCTTTTTGGGCAAGGCGACGATGAAAAGCAGTGGGCCATTCTCTTTCAAGGCAAATTCAAGAAGGTCCCCTTGCTGGCCGCATTGAAGTGGAAAGACGGATTCAAGCAACTGAGCGAAGCCGGTCACGAGATCCTCACTTGGCGCGATGGCAAAGGGGAGGGTCAGAAAACGCACTTTGGCACTATCGTAAACGAAGGCCTCATCGCGATGGGCAGCTCAAAGCAAAGGCTCGTGCAGGCGCTCAACGTACTCAAAGGCAAAGCGCCCGCGCTGCAACCCGAACAGCTCGGCGGGTTGAAGCTCAACAAAGGCAACTACTTCCTCGCCGGCGTGGTGAATGTAAAGGACCTTCCCATCCCCCCCGAGGCACGGGCGTTCAAGGTGCAGAGCATCGGGTTTCGCTTGGGTGAACATGGCGAAAACATCACCGCCCATCTGCTGTTGAATTCCACCGATGAGGATTCGGGCCTCCAAATTCAGCAAATGCTGCAGGGCCTGCTGGCCATGGGGCAGTTGCAAGTAGCCGCCTCCGATGAGCCCGAAGCCAAGAAACTCGCTGCGATGCTGAAGAATCTAAAAATTGCCCGCCAAAAAAATATGGTGCAAGTGGATCTCGCCTTCCCCGTGGCTATGGTGCTGGAGCAACTGAAGCTGAACGTTCAAAAACGTGAAGGCGATCAACCCGGAAAAGTTGAATTGAAATTTGGCACCCAAGGTGGCGATAAAAACAAAACCGATAGCGACCGCTAAAGCGCAATCAACACAATGGCAGACTCCATCCCGGCCATCGACGACCAGCAACTCGCCCGCGACGCCCAAGGCGGCTCGCTCGATGCGTTTGAGGAATTAGTGTGCCGCCATCAGGCCCGCCTCTTTCATTTCCTCTGCCAAAAAATGCCCCGCCGCGAGGACGCCGAGGATATGGCGCAGAAAACCTTCATCCGCGCCTGGCAAAAGCTCCATCTCTATCGAGCCGAAGCCAGCTTCGCCACCTGGCTTTACACCATCGCCCGCCGACTCGTCATCAGCCATTATCGCAAGCACGGCAAAGTGACCCTTTGCGAACTCGAAGCCGCCGAATCCGTGCTGGTGGTAACCGATACCCCCGCTGACGAATGCCGCCGCACCGAGGAACACGCCGCCCTTTGGCGCGTCGCCCGCGAAGCGCTCAAAGAGGAAGCCTACGATATGCTGTGGATGCGCTACCGCGACCAACTCAGCATCGCCGAAATCGCCACCGCGCTCGAACGCACAAACACTTCCGTGAAAGTGATGCTCCATCGCACCCGCAAAACCCTCGCCCGCGCCCTCGAAGCCGAGACCGCCGCCGAAACCCAAGGCGACCCCGCCCAAACCTTAAACCCGCTGGGTACACCAATGACCCTTCTGAACCCCTGCTAATTATGTTTTGTTTTTTACAACGCTGGAAAATTGACCGCGCCCTCGACGAAGGCGACGCACTCGCCCCCCGCACCGAAGCCCACGTGGCCCACTGCGCCGACTGCCGCCAACATCACGAACAACAACGCACCGTTGTCCATCGCCTCGAACAATCCGCCGCAATGCCCGTGCCCGAACCGACCGCCTTTCTCCGTAGCCGCGTGATGAACGCCCTCCGCGGCGAACAATCCGCTCCAC
>CAUZWB010000049.1:0-9743 GCA_963583525.1 Verrucomicrobiia bacterium
CGTAGACCTTTCGCCGGTGGACGAAATTCTCATCGAGGAATCGCTCATTGGCTGGAAGGAATTCGAGATGGAAGTGATGCGCGACAACGCCGACAACTGCGTCATCATTTGTTCCATCGAAAACTTTGACCCGATGGGCGTGCACACCGGCGACAGCATCACCGTCGCACCCATCCAAACGCTCACCGACAAGGAATTTCAAATCATGCGCGACGCGAGCTTCGCCATCATCCGCGCCGTGGGCGTGGAGACCGGCGGCTCCAACATCCAGTTCTCCGTGAACCCGGACAACGGCCGCATGATTGTCATCGAGATGAACCCGCGCGTGAGCCGCAGTTCCGCGCTCGCATCCAAGGCCACCGGATTTCCGATTGCGAAAATTGCCGCTAAGCTCGCCATCGGCTACACGCTCGACGAGATCCCCAACGACATCACGCGCGAAACCCCCGCCAGCTTCGAGCCCACCATCGACTACGTCGTCACCAAAATCCCGCGATTCGCCTTCGAGAAATTCCCGCAAACCGACCCCACACTCAACACCCAAATGAAAAGCGTCGGCGAAGCCATGGCCATCGGCCGCACCTTCAAGGAAAGTTTGCAAAAATGCCTCCGCTCCATGGAGATCGGCCGCGCCGGCCTCGGCGGTGACGGTAAACACTGGCGCGTCGGCGAGACCATCCACGGCGACCGCGACATTTTCCCGCGCGACCTCATCATCCAAAAGCTCACCACCCCCAACGCCGAACGAATTTTTTACCTCCGCCACGCCCTCCGCGCCGGCTTCACCATCGATGAAATTTTCAACCTCACTAAAATCGACCCCTGGTTCCTTGTCCAAATCCAGCAAATCGTCGACTGCGAAGAAGAGTTGGCGGCGGTGAGCAACTAGCTATGGGACGCGCGCGCCGAAAAGGATTCATTATCACATGGTGGCTTGGCGACCACGACCCACCTCACGTCCACGTGCGAACACAAAAAGGCAAACGCCTCGGCCGCATAAACTTGGAAACCATGAAAGGCATGGACACCGAGCACACAATTGGTTAGAGTCATCAAGGAATTGCAAGAAGAAGGCCGAATATGAAAGCCACCAAAAACATGAAAGTGCCCTTCGGCACCGCCACGATGACGGAGATTTCTCACGTGCGCTATCTGCCGTGGGAAGACGCCTTCGATGTGGAGTTTGAGGACGGCATCTGTTTTCTGGAACCGCACGCTGCCATCCGCAAAGCCAACGGCATTTCAAAAAAAGCAACCGTCGCGCGTATCGTGCCCGATGACGAATGCCGCATCGGCTTCGAAATCCACTACGACACCAACGAAGTGGCGGAAGTCTCTTGGTCGTTCATTCGAGAATTGCCGCCAGCGTAAAACTGACATGGCATCCAAGGAAGACTCACGCCAAACAGAAGCCGACACGGCAGACGTCGCCGAATATGATGCAGCCAAACCTCAAGTCTCATCAGAATTGAAAGCAGGCGAATTTTCCACACTCGCTAATTACAAAGTCGGCAAGGGCACTCCATCTCGCAACAGCAAACCCACCCACTCCTCAGACGTGTCGAACAGCAGTTGATGCACCACGGCTTCATCGTCACCGTGCACGCCGCCAGCAAAGAGCGCGGGACAGCGCCCGACAAAGCATCCATCCTCCCCGCTCCATTCCACGTGCTTTTGATAGCCCGCGGCGGTCGTTTTGATTTCCGCCTTGGTCATCCCTGAATCTTGATCAAATCTAACCAAACGTCGACTGAGAAGTGAAATTGGCTTTTGACAGCAAATCCGCGTAATCTTTCTGCCTCTTGAACCGGACGGAAATCACTTATCGCTTCGAACGCCTGCGGGCGGTGGCTTCGGGGATTCTGGAAACGGCGTTCACGACTTTCCTGTTGTTAATCGCAGTGCAGTGGTTTGACTTCGGATCGACGGCGAAGGCAACCATTGCTGCAGCGGGGGCACTGGGATTTATGCTGGGGCCGGTGGTGGTTTCGCGCGTGGCGGACTTGGGCTGGACAACCGCGCAGGCAGCCTCACGGCTGGCGCTGGGCGCAGCGGGGTGCTTTGCCTTACTGGCGGTGGTGAGTGATCGTTGGCTTTTCATTGGCGGTATTATTATGGCCACCACTTTGGGGACGGCAGCCATTCCGATGGTTACCCAGATTTATCAGGAGAATTATCCGGCAAAACGGCGGGGCAAATATTTTTCCAGGACGGCCATGATTCGTATCATTAGCGCGGCTTCGTTTGGATTGTTGGTGGGCTGGATTCTAACTAATGGCGACGACAGCCAAAAACTTTCCGGTTATCCGTGGGGGTTGATGTTGATTTTCGCATTGGCGTTTGCGTGGGCGTCCTATTGCTTTTCACGTCTCCCGGGCAAGACACTCACGGGAGCGGAAGGTACACATCCCTTCCGCTCGCTGCGGTTTGTGAAAGAGGACAAACTGTTCCGCCACATCCTCATTTGCTGGATGCTCTTTGGAATCGGCAACCTCATGCTCTTTCCGTTGCGTGTGGAATATCTCGCCAACGCTGGCGAATACGCCGACGTCTACACACTGGGTTTTGATCCCACGCCTGCCCGCATCGCGCTGATTCTCGTTTTCATTCCGAATGCCGTGAAGCTAATCTTCAGTCCGCTTTGGGGAAGCCTCTTTGACAAAATGAATTTTTTTGTGTTGCGAGTAATTCTGAATTTTTTCTTTGCAGTATCGCTCGTGCTCTTTTTCCACAGTACGTCAATGACCGGCCTATGCATTGCGGCGGGACTTTTCGGCGTGGCCAATGCGGGTGGTGAAGTGGCGTGGAGCCTTTGGGTCACAAAGTTCGCGCCCGCCAAACACGTAGCTGATTACATGAGCGTGCATTTATTTTTTAATGGCATCCGCAATTTTATTTCGCCTTTCCTTGGCTTTTGGCTGATTGGATTGATGCCGGCCAGTAACCTCAGCCTCTTCAGTGCCGGGCTCATCGTAGCGTCCAGCTTGGCGTTGCTGTCGGATTATCCTTCCGGCGAAAAAGCGCGGCGCGGCGCGGCATTGACGGAAGAAATTTCCGATTAGCCCAGCAGCACCAGCAAATGCTCACGTGCCTCGGTGACGTTTTTGTAATCCGCAACCTCCTTCGGCATCGTGGCGATGGCGCGGTGCAAGCCAGCTTGGGCCTCGGGAAATTTTTTGAGTTCCGCCAGGGACACGTTCACGAGCCGAATGCCAAATAGCAGCGCTTGTGATTGCGGCAGGCGATAGAGCACTTGATCTTCAATACGGATCCACGCTTCGGCGGCAGTGAATGGCGGCGTGAGGCGTGAGGTGTCGCGGGTGGGATGTTGGTTGAGTTCCGGCGAGCGGCTGAGGCCCCAGTTGGAACGTTTCCACGCCTTGCCCGGCTCGAGGTTGGCGAGGAATTTATCAATCCGCGCGCCGAGGTTTTCGTTGAGCGTGGGCACTGGCGAATGGATGGCGTGTACCGGAAGCCCAATTTTTTCCTCCGGCCGCCATGATGACGGAAAGCACACCGCGCCCGCGCGAAAAATGAACCGCCCATTTTCATCCGGCAACAAAATCAGAAAATCCGGCTCCCAATGCAGTGCCAGTTCGCGGCATCCTCCCCCGTCCAATCCAGCCCAAGCGAGACATTCGGCAACTGCTTCCGCCGCGGATGATTCCTCAAACACACATTGCGCCGGGGCTTTCTCCAAGGCGTTACGGCGCCCGGCCATGAGGGTGGAGTGGTCAACCGTGTCAGCGAAAAATCTCACTGCATCACCCGGTCGTGCGCCAAAGCGGAACTCAAAATCGTGGTCTGGAAATAAAGAGAGCCACGTCGGTTGTTGGCCCGAATTCATTGGGCTTGCCCCGTTAATCGTTTCCACCGATCGCCCCACCGATACCACCAGTTGGGTTTATACATGATCCGGAAAATGCTCGCATAATCATCAGACCACAGCGGCGAATCTTCATCCTCTGTGAGATCCGCCAACGGATAACCAAACAGCGCGGGGATCTCAAAAAATTCCGGGTCGCGACCCAAGAGCACCCAAGTGGATCCATAAATCCATTCTTCACCTAAGCCGCCTTCAAGATTATCCACCACCATCATCGTAAGCCCGAACTCCCGAGCCAAGCGCCGCACCACAGGTTCCAAATCCAGATACCGATTTGAAATATGAATGGCCAACACCCCTTTTGGATCAAGGTGTTTCAGGTAAATCGCCACCGCTTCCCGCGTCAACAAATGCACCGGGATGGAATCACTGCTAAATGCATCCAGCGCCAGCACATGAAATCCCTGAGGCTTGCCCGCGCGCAACTCGGCCTCCATCGACAACCGCGCATCGCCCAGCACCACCTCGACCTCCGCCCCGCGATCTTTTGCCTGCAGTAAATAGGTGAACGTGCCCACCTCCAACGCAGATAATTTCACCACTTGCGGGTTGATCTCGTACATTCGATAGTGATCGCCCTGCTCCGCATAGCCGGCCAACGTTCCCACGCCGAGCCCCACTACGCCCACGCGCAACCCTTCGGTGGAATTTGCATCGATCGGAAAATATTGCACTGCCAATCCCACGCCCGTTGGCGGCCCATAATATGTAGTCACCCGTTTACTGGCCTCGGTTCCGGTAAATTGGTAGCCGTGCGTAATACGGCCATTAAGCAAAAGGCGAAACTCGTCATCGCCGAGTGAGAATTCTGATATTTTCAAAATTCCATAAAACCCCCGCTCGCGGTAAATCACATCGCCACGCCCGTCGCGGGCTTGGACGATCAGCCCCACCGCCAACGCCACCATCACCGGCACCCAACCGCCCGCAGCCCAGCCCCATTGGATGCGCCATCCGCGCCAAGTGCGCACGCTGTTCCACACGAATGCATTCAATGCCAGCAATGCGGTGACCACCCAAATGCCGGGATGAAATTGGTTGAGGTAATGAAATTTGCTGTTAACCAAATAATCTCCCGCAATCACCAATGCCACCAGTGTCAACGTCAATGCGCCAAACGCACCGAAAATTCCGGCATATAATTCACGCAATTCTGTTCGCCGCAATGGTCCCCACCATTGCCGGTACACCAATCGCGTTAACAAACAGGCCACCACAAAAGGCACCATCACCGAGAGTGCGCGCCATTTGCCGCTTAAGCTGGAATCCTTCAACAGCGCCAAACATACCGTCAACCAACACCCCAATAAGATCAGCCGCAAATGCCATTTGGTCACCCGCCAATCTTCACGCCGCACGCAACACGCCACGAAAAAAAGTAAACCGACCGCCCAAAGTGAGATATGGAATTCCCAATAGCCATCAAACCAAAGCGGCGCCAGCACCGCTACAAACAATCCTCCCAGCGCGCCGCCACCAGAAATGCCAAGAAAATATTGCGTCAACCGCGCCGGCTCCGGCCGCAGTCGATAGAGTTCTCCGTGGCACACCATGCAGCTGACAAACAGCGCGCCACAGAGAAGGCCCACCTGCGTGAGGATGCCCATGTCCACCCCCTCCTTTAACGCCCAGATGACTCCAACCCAAAGCGGCACCAGCAATGGCACAAAATATTCGCGCACGTACCAACGAGGGTTGTCGAAACAAATGATAAAGGTAATCAGATAAAGTGCCAGTGGCAGCACCCACAGGAAAGGCACCACCGCCACATCAAGGCAAAGCTTGTTGGTGGTGGCCATCAGCAATGCCGTTCCGCACGCGGGCAAAGCCAGCCACAGTGGCCAGCGCATGGCTTTGGAAAGTGGGGTTTCCTCGCTGGATTCCTCCAACTCTACTTTGCCAACATCCTTGGCACGATACAAACGCCACGCCAGCCAACCACACGCGGCGCCATAAAAAAGCATGCCCAACGACCAGCCATTCACTTGCGAAGTCCGTGAGCTCCACGGTTCCACAAGGAACGGATACCCAACCAACGCCAGCAGCGAACCCACATTGGAAAGCGCGTACAAACGATACGGCGAACGGCCCGGGTGCGTGCGTGCAAACCACGCCTGCACCAGCGGCCCGGTGGCGGAGAGCACGAGGTAGGGCAACCCGATGCTCAACGCAAGCAACAGCAGGATTTGCAGTGTAGGGGATTCCCCTCCCACAGGTTTGAGACTTTCACTGGGTGTGATGGGCAAGGTGATCACCGCCAGCGTCAGCAGCACCCCGTGAATAATCACCTGTTTGCGCAGCGGGAAAAAATGGTTGAGACAATGCGCGTACGCATAGCCGCCCAGCAGGAGGCATTGGAAAAATAAAAGGCACGTCGTCCATACGCCGGGCGTGCCGCCGAACCACGGGAGGATGTATTTGCCGATGAGCGGCTGCACGAGGAACAGCAGAAATGCGCCCCAGAAAATGGTCACCGCGAACAACGGAAGTCCCACTGCGGAGGCTTTTGTTTCGCTGTCAGCCATCAGTGGGTTGAATGAAATTCATTAACCCACGCCGATTTGCTTCACGGTTGTGGGCGTCGTGAAATTCCACCGGATTGAAATCATCCAGCAGAATGCTCCCCACGTTGGGATCGTACACACGCTCCTTTTTCCACGCCAATCCGAGCTCTTCCTGCATTTGTGAATGTTCGGAAAAAAACGGCCCCGTGCCATTTGCCTGTTGCCACCACGTGTACCACTCCGTCCGGATGGCGCTATCCTCCACCAGCGCCGCCATCCGTTCGCGAGCCTCGGCGTTGGGGGCGGCGGGTGGGCGATGCTTCACAAGCTTGCCCGCGCGCGTGGCCACAAAAAACACATTGCCCTGTCCCGATGCGTGAACGGTGACTCTGTGTTTGCCGACAAAAACCGAGCGCAGGGTTTTGTCCAGCGAAGCGGCAAAGAACTGGCGTTGATCCGTGGACTCCCCAAAACAGTTGATCACCAGCACGCCCGTGGGCGAAAGATGCTCGAGGATGGAGGTGAAGGCTTCCTGCGTCATTAAATGGCTGGGAGTGGAATCCCCGAGGAACGCATCCAAAATAATAGCGTCGTACCGCTTGTCCGTTTGATTGAGAAACTGCCGGCCATCGGAGACGATCACGTTGACCTTGCTGGAATCAAAACCAAAATGTTGCTCAGCCATCGGCACCACCGTGCCGTTAATTTCCGCGACATCCACCGCCACGCCATCGGCCGCCAGTTGCATGGGCACAATGCCCACGCCCATGCCGATGCAGAGCGCGCTATCCAGCTTGGGCGTGTAGGCATGCGCGAACCACCGCAACGCCCCGGAAAAAAGCGCGCGGCTCTGGCCCGTTTTAGGATCATACGTGTTTTGGATGAGTTGATCATTGAGATATCGGCGCTCCACATTCTCCCCGTCACGATACTCGATGACAAGCAACTCGCCGTAGTTCGAGTTGCCGCGATAAAGCACCTTCCAGGTAAGCCCGCCGTATTTCATCGTATCCGCAAATTGCCCGCGCAAACCGCTGTGGCCGAGGCCGACCACGAGCAGCCCCGCCACCACCAACCCGGTGACCGCTGACTCATTGCGCCCCCACACCATAAAGTATACCGCCGCCAACACAACCAAGACGCCTGCGGTGATTAGCATGGTCACAGAATTCGGAAGATGCGGGATAAGCACATACCCAATCAGCACCGCGCCCGCCACGCTGCCAAGGGTGCTGATGGCGGAAAGACGGCCCATGTTGCCGCCCACTTTTTCAACCGATTGCGTGAGCACGCGCACGAGGAACGGGCCGGTCATCGCCAGCAACGCCAGCGGGATGAGAAACAGAAATGCCGAAGCAATCAACGACGCCCATTCGAGTGGAAGTTTCATTAGCTTGAAACAAATTGGCCGCACCATCGGCACCGTGCCGGCAAGGTACACCGCCGCGCCGAGGATAGAGTAATACAGAAAATTCAGGCGCGGCGAGCGGTCCACCACAAAGCCGCCCACAAAGTAGCCCAGCGAAAGCGCCACCAGCGTCACCGCGATTTGCGCCGTCCACACAAAATGCGAAGTGCCCAGATAGGGCGATAGCATTTTCGCGCCGAGGATTTCCACGATGAGAATCACCGCGCCTGTAATGGTGGCGGTAAAGTATAAAAATCGCCGCAGTCCGGCGGATAATTCCGCGGACTCGGCCTCAATGGAGGTTTTTTTGGATTCGTTCATGATGATGCGGCGGCCAAGGCCGGCCAAAGGCGGGCGCTCATAGCTGCGCCGTTGTGGAAACAGGTGAGGTCAAATTTTTCGTTGGGAGAGTGGAGGTTATCGTCCGGCAGCGCCAGCCCAAGCAACAGCGAATCCGCGCCCAGCACTTTTTTGAATTCGGTGATAATCGGAATGGATCCGCCCTCGCGAAGGATCACCGGTTCATGCCCAAACGCTTCGCGTAACGCGCCCAACGCCGCCTGCGCCTGCGGGCCGCTGGGCGACACCAAATAAGGCTCGGCGCCGTGGCCTTCCTCGATTTCCAAACGAACGCCGGGCGGGCAAAGTTTTTTTAGTTGTTTCTTGAGTAGCCGCAAAATTTCACTCGGCTGCTGGTTGGGCACAATTCGGCAGGTGATTTTCACCCGCGCCCATGCGGGCACGATCGTTTTGCTGCCCTCGCCTTGATAGCCGCTGGTGAGCCCGTTGATTTCCAGCGTGGGCCGCGCGCTGCGTTGCTCGATGGCGGTGAAGCCCGCTTCGCCAAACAGACCGTTCACGCCGAGCAGTTTTTTGTAAGCCGTCTCACTGTACGGCAAACGCTTGAATTGCTTCCGCTCGTGGGCGGAAAGTTTTTGCACCTTATCGTAAAATCCGGGCACGGCGATGCGGCCTTTTTTGTCTCGCAACGCCGCCAGCATTTGGCTGAGCGCCATCGCGGGATTTTGCACGCTGCCGCCGTAAATGCCTGAATGCAAATCTGCCTTCGGCCCGCGCACGGTGACCTCCATCGCCGCCACGCCGCGCAAGGCGTACGTGAGCGCGGGATGTTTTTTGGATGGCATGCCGGTATCCGACACCACCACGGTATCGCATTTTAATTCACGTTTCTTTTGGTGGAGAAATTTCATCAAACTTTCGCTGCCCACTTCTTCCTCGCCTTCGATCACAAAGGTGAGATCGCACGGCAGTTCCGTGCCCGTTTTCAAATATGCCTCCACCGCTTTAAGATGTGCAAAGTGTTGACCTTTATTATCTGTTGCCCCGCGCGCGTAGACTGCGCCATTACGGATGGTGGGCTCGAAAGGTGGTGAGTTCCATTCGTGCAATGGCTCCGGCGGCTGCACGTCGTAATGGCCGTACACCAAAAAATGAGGGCGTTTCCCCGGCCGTTTCGGCGTGGTGGCCGTGACGATCGGATGAAAATCCGTGGCGTGTTTTTTTGCCTTCAGCCCAATGGCGCGACAATGATTCACCACCCAATCCGCCGTGGCCCGAACATCCTTGGCGTGTTCGCTTTGGGCGGAAACGCTCGGCAAGCGCAGATATTCGCAAAGCTCCACTACAAAGCGGTCGCGATGGGCTTGGAGATAATCAAGAACCGGTTGCATCCGCGCGGAGTGTACCAAAAAGGAGGGTGGGCAATCAATCCTTGTCCCCGCCGGGAATGAGCCACCGCAGAAGGCCCAATGGATTCACGACCATATCCTCTTCCATATTCAGCAGCGGGATGGGCAATTTGCGAAATAATCTACCGGGTGCCGCCGTCAATTGCCCGCCCACCATCAGTGACAAACCCAAATCGTTTGGCTTAAACGTTACATTATTTAACGGGCCTGAGATTGAAAGGCACGGGGGAATTTTC
>CAUZWB010000050.1:0-9709 GCA_963583525.1 Verrucomicrobiia bacterium
GCGCCCCGTGCGCGCGCCGGTGCGGCTGGTGAAGACGCCATCGGCCGAGAGATCGCCTTCTCCGCGGCGCATGGCGTGCTGTTGCAGCTCAGGCGTTTCGTAATTCCAACGCACCGTACCGCGCGGTTCCAGCCCGTGCGCATCCAGCCCGATGGGCCCGTGCAAATCGGCGGTGCCCAGCAGCGGCATCAGGAAATCTTTTTCAGTGAGCGTCGCAGTCTTCACGCGCAGGACTCTTGCGCCAAAAAGCCCGCCGTTTCAAACCAAAATCAGGGGCTGTCTCGGGAAAACCTTGCCCTCCACAGTTGAACTTGTTAGTAGCGTACTTTCGTTTGAGGCGTGCACTTGCGGCAACCATTCCACACGAAAGGGAAAAAATGACACAACTCGCACCCCGCAACCACACCTCACAACCGCGAACGGGAACAGTCCGAGGGGCGGTAGCGAATCGGCTCGTTCAAAAGGACAAGAAATGAGAATGCCCACGTTATCTTTATCACTGACATTTATTGCGGCAATTTTGGCGGTGAGTGGTTGTGTGAGTTCATCGCCATCGGGCAAGCTGGCAAACGGTTCAACGAAGCGGGTCGACTTGGGCCGCGATGTGGCTCTCGAGTTGGTTTACATTCCGCCGGGTGAATTCAAGATGGGCAGCACGCCCGCGGAAAAGAAATGGGCGGTTGGGCCGGAGGGAGGCGCGAGCTTCTCATCGGGTGGCGGCCGGCGCGAGGCGTACGAGGGCGACTCGCGGTCGATGCGCGTCACGGCGGGGTTTTGGATGGGGCGCACGGAAGTTACGGTTGGGCAGTTCCGGAGATTTGCCGACGAGACGGGGTTTGTAACTGACGCCGAAAAGCCGGGCGGCAAAACTCAATGCTTTAACAGAAATTGGGTTCCAGCGGAAGCGGGGAAACCGCCGCATCCATGGGCCGTGATGGAAGACAAAAGCTGGAGGGATCCGAATCACGGAATCCCGCAACTGGAAAACCACCCGGTCGTCTGCGTGAGCTACAACGACATGAAAGCGTTTTGCAAATGGCTGACGGAAACCGAGCGCAAGGCCGGCCGTTTGCCGAAGGGCATGGACTACCGCTTGCCCACCGAGGCGGAGTGGGCCTACGGCTGTCGCGGCGGCCGTCGTGACAGCAGTTATTTTTGGTGGGGCAACGAGCTTGGCGAGGGCAAGGGGCGGCTGAACATTGCCGGGACGGATTTTTTGCCGGACAAAAATTGGCCTTGGCCCGGGGTGAATGCCCCGTGGAAGGACGGCTTCCCGATGGTCTCCCCGGTCGACCAATTCGGTAAAAATGGACGCAACGGATTTGGCCTGGCCGACATGTGCGGAGGCGTGTGGGAGTTCACGCTGGATCATTTTGATCCCGCGGGCGGACACGAGAATGTGAATTACGAAAACGCCAAGCTGCGAACCGTGTCGCGCCCCGTGTGCCGCGGCGGCAACTACTACGACGTCCCCGGAAACGTCCGCTGTGCCGTGCGCCTGGGGATTGGCAGCGTCACCTATTCGGACTCCCGCGATGGCTTCCGCATCTGTCTGGGCGTGCCGCGAAATTGAAGTTCATCGCGGCCCAACAGCGCCGCTTGCCAGACTTACTCTTCGCGAGTAGCGTTTCGACATGTCCACTTTACTTCACCGCGCGTGGCTTTATGTCGCGCTTGTGATTGTTCCGTTTCAATTAGCTGCGGCAAATCCCGCGTTACAGGCCGTGGGGGTCAAACAAATCATCGCCCATCGGGGCGCGAGCCTGGAGCGACCGGAGTGTACGCTGGCTTCGGTGCGGCGGGCGATTGACGTGGGGGCGACGGCGGTGGAGGTGGACGTGCGCACGAGCGCGGACGGGCAGCTTTTCATTTTGCACGACACGACGCTCAATCGCACGACCAACGGAAAAGGGGCGGCGAACAAGCTCACTTTGGCGCAGTTGCAGCAGCTCGATGCGGGGTCGTGGTTTGACAAAAAGTTTAAGGGCGAGCGCATCCCGTCATTGCGCGAGGCGTTGGCGGCGTGCAAGGGCAAGGTGGACATTTTGCTGGACCTCAAGGAGCAGGGCGATGTGTACGACCGGCGCGTGGCGGCGGATGTCAAAAAGCACGGCGACCCCGCGCGGACGATCATCGGCGTGCGCAGCGTGGCGCAGGCAAAGCGCTTTCGCGCGCTGTTGCCACAAGCGCGCCAGTGGGGTCTGATTCCCAACCCGGACAGCATCGAGCCCTTCGCGAAGGTAGGCGTGGAAATCATCCGGCTGTGGCCGCGTTGGATTGTGGCGGACGACAAACTGGTCGCACGCGTGGCCAAGGCGGGCGCGAAGCTGCATCTCAACGGCACCAACGGTTCGCCGGAGGAAGTGGCGCTGCTTTTAAAACACGCTCCGTTTTCGCTGTCGTCGGATGACCCCAACCGGCTGGTGTTCACGCTGAAGGCGTTCGCCGAGGAACGCCCGCCGCTGGCCGATGCGGGCGGCGTGGTGGAGAAGCACATTTGGATTCCCATGCGCGATGGCGTACGGCTCTCGGCGTGGGTTTATTTCCCGGCGAGCAAGGGGCCGTGGCCGTGCGTGTTTGAACAGCGCTACGCCTTTCGCCGGAACGCCGGCACGCGGCGCGACATGGCGCGGCTGGCCAAGGCGGGTTTTGTGTCGGCGCTGGTCAGCTTCCGAGGCGCGCAACGCAGCGAGGGCAAATGGGTCGGCTACCGCGCGCTGCAATGGGGCAAGCTGCGCGATGGCTACGACGCCTGCGAATGGTTCGCCAAACAAAAATGGTGCACCGGAAAGGTCGGCACCTTCGGCGCGTCGCAGGGCGGCTATTCGCAAAACTATCTGGCCGTCACCCGGCCGCCGCATCTTGTCTGCCAATACATGGTGGACACGGGGCTGAGCCTGTTTCACGAAGGCTATCGCATCGGTGGCGCCACGAAGCCGGAGCGCTTCAAGGGCATGGACGCCAACTGCCGCGTGCCGCGCCACAACCGCGAGCTGATGGCCGAGTGGTTCACGCACCCACACTACGACGACTACTGGCGCGACGAGGATTGCACGTTGCACTTCAGCAAAATGAACGTGCCGTGCATGACCATCGGCAGTTGGTACGATTTTATGAACCAAGGCTCCATCGGCAGTTTTGTCGGTCGCCAGCACAAGGGCGGGGCGCAATCGCGCGGGCGGCAGCAGTTGCTCATCGGCCCGTGGCTGCACGGCCGCCGCAACAAGGGCAACCGCGTGGCGCAGATGCAGTATCCCGCCAACGCCGCGTGGGACGTTCACGCGCACATGGTGCGTTGGTTCAACCATCATTTAAAAGGTGTGGCCAACGGCGTGATGGACGACTCGCCGGTGCGTTACTACGTTATGGGCGCGGTGGGCGAAAAGAACGCGCCGGGCAACATCTGGCGCACCGCCAAGGACTGGCCGCCTGCCGCCAAGGCCACGTCGATGTATTTGCAAAAGAGCGGCAGTCTCTCGGCGCAGTCTCCCCCCAACCGCACCGGCGGCACGAGCTACATCAGCGACCCGCGCAAACCGATGAGCATCCCCGGCCGTGGCTTTCCCGGCGCGCGCGATGCCCGCGCGTTTGAAAAACAAAAAGAAGTGCTAACCTTCACCACCGCGCCGTTGAAGCAACCCGTCGAATGGACCGGCCGCGTACACGCCGAGCTGTTCGCCAGCTCCACCGCACGCGACACCGACTTCATCGTGCGCATCAGCGATGTCTATCCCGACGGCCGCTCCATCCTTATCATCGATTATCCACTCCGCGCCCGCTACCGCGAGGGTTTTGAAAAAGAAGTGCTCATGGAGCCCGGCACCGTCCATAAAATCCGCTGGCCCATCGGCTGGCTGAGCCAGGTTTTTAACAAAGGCCACCGCATCCGAGTCACCATCGCCAGCACCGGCGTGCCCTATTTCGAGCCTAACCCGCAGACCGGCAAACCCCTCACCATCGAGTTCCCCGCCGACGCGAAAACGGCCACCAACATCATCCACCATAGCCACATGTATCCCTCTCGCATCATCGCGCCGGTGTTAACCAAGTAATCCGGCCAAAAGTTTTTTGATTTTTTTGTGGCGCGCAACTAGTTGCGGCGTACACTCTCGGTATGAGACCAAGGGCTCGCCTGCCTTGAGACTCGGATTGAGGCTCGGCTTGTTCCGCCAACTCGAAACCCACTCCAAAGGTAACACCATGAACACCCACTCCCGCCGCGAATTTCTCTCTGATGTCGGCCAAGGCATGCTCGTCGCCAGTCTTGGCGCCACGCTGGCCAGCGACATCGGCGTGTCCACCGCCATGGCTGCTGAGGACTCCCCGCGTCTTTCATTTGGTAAACTTGAGCCATTGGTCGGGCTGATGCAGGAAACGCCCACTGCGAAAATTTTGTCTGTGCTTGTCGGCAAGCTCAACGCGGGCGTGCCGTTGCGCCAATTAGTGGCCGCCGGTACGTTGGCCAATGCGCGCACTTTTGGCGGCGAAAATTATCACGGCTTTCACACTTTTATGGCACTTGCGCCGGCGTTTGATATGTCGCGCGAAATGCCGAAGGGACAAGAGGCGTTGCCGGTTTTGAAAGTGCTCTATCGCAATTCGTTTTATACGGAAAAGAACGGCCTCCACGGGAAGGATGTGCTTAAGCCATTAAAGGCAGTGAAGTTACCCAAAGATGCCAAGACGGCGCAAGCGTTGCACGCCGCCACGCTCGCGGGTGACAAGGCGAAGGCCGAGCAGTTGCTCGCCGCGCTGGCGGGGCAATCGCTGGAGACGGCGCTCAACGGCGTGCTGCATCACGTGGAAGACAACCACAACGTCCACACCGTGGTGATGCCGTGGCGCGCGTACGACGTGTTGGAGTTGACCGGCAAAGAGCACGCGCTCACGTTGCTGCGGCAGTCCATCCGCCAATGCGCTGGAAACAATGCGCGCCGCTCGTTGATGCCGGCGTTGCTCGAAAAATACAAACTCCTCAGTCGCCCCGCCGGCAAGCGCAAGGCGGACGACGCGTGGGTAGAAAAATTCGCGCTCAATCTGCTGACCCTCAACGGCCCTCAAGCCAGCGAGGCGGCAGCGGCGGCGTTGACGGAGGGTTTCCTGCCCGAGCACGTGGGCGAGGCCATTTCGCTTGCGGCTAACCAACTCATTCTGCGGCAGGTGGAGGTTTGGAAAGGTAACTATTATGGACGTCGCACCCACGGCGATTCGGCGGGCGTGCACGCCAGTGATATGGTTAACGCGTGGCGCAATATTGCTCGCGTGAGCAGTCACCGCCACGCGATGGCCGGGCTTATTTTGGCTGCCGGCAACGTGGCCCAAAGCCGCAGCAAAGACGGCCACAAACCGAAGCCATTCCCCGAACCCGTGCAGCTTGAGCGCGTTAAAGCCACCACGCCCAAGGCACTGCTTGCCGAACTGGACGCCGCCATTCGCGGGAACAACCAACTCCGCGCTTGCGCACTGACCCATCGCTACGGCGCGCTCGGCCATCCGCAGCGCGCGCTGCTCGATTTGCTGATTCAATACGGCACCAGCGAGGATGGTCGTTTGCACGCGGAGAAATATTACCGCACCGCCAACGAGGAATTCGCCACCACCCGCGCCGCCTTCCGCTGGCGGCAAATGGTGTCGCTCGCCCGCGTCACCGCCAGTTGTTACGGCTACACCGTCAATGATCAGCGCGGGCAGGGCGGCGGCCATCGTGCGCCGGGTTACGAGGAAGCGAAGCGGTTGTTAAAGGTTTAACGAAAAATGAAAATCAATCCACAAATCAATCGCCGTCATTTTCTGCAAGCCACCGGCACGGCTGCACTGGCGGGTACAGCATTGCCCGCGCTCGCCGCGCGCAAGGCCATTTCGGAGTCGCTGGTGAAAACGCTGTTCGACACGTTGGACGCGAAGCAACGCAAGGCAGTTTGTTTTCCATGGGATTACAAAAACCACAACGGCCTGCTGCGCAAACACATTTCCAACAACTGGCTCATCACCAAGCCGCTGATTCGAAGCAAGTTTTTCACCGATGAGCAACAGGATCTCATGCGCGCCATTTGGGAGGGGCTGCTGAATCCGAACTGGGTCGACCGCTTCGACCGCCAGCTTAAGCACGACATGGGCGGCTGGGGCAAGCGACAGGCGATTGCAATTTTTGGCAAACCGGGCTCGGGTAAGTTTGAATATGTCCAGAGTGGTCGGCACGGTACGCTGCGCTGCGATGGCGACTCCGCCGACCACGTCGCCTTTGCCGGCCCCATCATGTACGGCGACGAAGGCTCAAGCGGTTATTTTGAAAAGGCCGACCATCCCGACAACATTTTTTGGCATCAAGCATTGGAGGCTAACAAATTGCTTAAGATGCTCGATGGCACCTTGCGCAAACAAGCGCTACTGAAAGAAGCGCCCGATGAGGGGGAGATCGCCTTCCGAGGGCTCAAAGGCCAATTCACCGGCGCGCCCGTGGTCAACATGGCGCGCGACCAAAAGGAGCATCTGCAAAAAATTCTGCGCCTCCTGCTCGAACCCTTTCGGCAAAGCGACCAAGACGAAGCCGTCGCCGCCCTCAAGAAAAACGGCGGACTCGACCAATGTCACCTCACGTTTTATGAGCGAGACGACCTCGGCCGCGACGGTATCTACGACAACTGGCGTCTCGAGGGCCCGGCCTTCGTCTGGCATTGGCGCGGCGCGCCACACGTGCACGTGTGGGTGCATGTGGCCGATTCGTCCGAGGTGGAGCTCAATTCCCGCAACCGTTCCGGCTTGCTGCGGCGCAAAGGCGACACGGGGCTTTAGTGTTTCGCGCGGACCGTGTTGGATTGGGGTCGAATGAAATCGAAGTGACGGTTGAGTTTCGAAGCTATTGTTTCTTTTTCTGCTGGTTGCGGCCTTGATTTTTCGAGGTCTTTAGTGATTCTAATCTGCGCTGGAGAAATTCGCTAGAAATCTTGCGTGCTTTTTCACGGTCGGCAGCATCGTAATCCCAGAACTCCTGCACGATCTTTTCACTCGCGGGATAGTGAGAGCCATCGTCGCCGATTTTCTTCCGCAAGTCGGCGAATTGTAATTTGAGTTGAGCGCGTACTTTGGCGTGGGCGGGATCATCGTAGACGTTGACGAGTTCGGCGGGGTCTTTTTCCAGATCATAGAGTTCCCAGCCCGGAGGCGTGGGATTGCCGCCGTCATAGTCGCAGCCGTAAAAGTAGATCAACTTGTGCGTCTTGGTGCGTATTGCCATGTGGCCGGGGTTGTCGTGGTGCGCCATGTGCATCCAGTAGCGGTAGTACGCAGCCTGCTTCCAGCCTTTGGGTTCATTGCCTGTTTCGCAAATGCTTTTGAAGGATTGCCCCTGCATGGAATCGGGAGTGGGGATGCCGGCGAAATCGAGCATGAGTGCAGGGAAATCGACGTTCTCAACAATAGCGTCGGAACGGATGCCGCCCTTGATGGTTTTGGGGAAACGCACAATGAGCGGCATGCGCATGGATGGATCGTAGGCCCAGCGCTTGTCCTGATAGTCGTTTTCGCCAAGCCAGAAACCTTGGTCGCCGGTGTAGATGATGACGGTATTGTCATAGAGGCCCTCGGCCTTGAGGTAGTCGAAGAGGCGCTTGAGGTTATCGTCCACACCCTTCACGCAGCGGAGATATTTGCGGAGGTAGGCTTGATAGGCGAGGTGGGTGGTTTCGCGTTCAGAGAGTTTGAGCACATTGTAGTCGGCGGGAAATTCCTCGGGGAAACGTTGCTTGAGGTCGACGGCGTAGGATCGGCGCGGGTTGCGTTTGCCGATGGAGGTGCCGATGTGCGGCATTAATTCATCCTGATAACCACGCGTGGCGATGGAGCCGAAGGAGGAAGGCACGTCGTAGAGGGTTGAGGGCTCGGGGATCTTCACGTCGGCGAGATAGTCTTGATAGCGCGGCGCGTTTTCAAAATAATCATGAGGCGCCTTGAACTGGTGGCAGACAAAGAAGGGCTTGCCCTTTTCACGCTGGGTCTTGAACCAATGGAGGGTGGAATCGGTGATGGCATCGGAGGAGTGCTCGCCTTTGTGCGTGACGGAATTCCTGGGCCACGGCTTGGATCCTTGAACACGGAACTGCGTGTCGAAGTACTTCCCTTGACCCGGCAGCACTTTGTAGTAGTCAAAATTCGGCTCCTCTTTCAGGTGCCATTTGCCGATCATGGCGGTTTGGTAACCGGCCTTTCGAAAGAGGATGGGCAGCGTTTGGTTTCCGGGCGTAATGCGGCCTCCAAGGTCAAACACGCCGTTCCTGTGCGGGTACTGGCCGGTGATGATGCACGCGCGGCTGGGGGTGCAGATGGCGTTCACGCAGAAGGCGTTGTCAAAAACAATCCCCTCCGCCGCCATCTTGTCCAGCGTGGGCGTTGGGTTCAACGGCTTCAACACCGTCGCATACGCACCCACCGCCTGCGCTGTGTGGTCGTCAGACATGATGAAGAGGATGTTCGGGCGCGGCGCAGCACTGGTGGAAAATCCGCCAAGCATCAAGCCGGCCATGAAGAATTTGGTGAATAGATTCATGGTTTTAATGAAATGAATGAGGGCAAAAGTTTCTTGCCTCACGCGATTAGTTCCTTAATCACCTGCCCGCCAAATTGGCTGAGTTGTTTGTAACGGCCAGCGTGGAAGTAGGTGAGTTTGTTGTCGTCGAGTCCCAACAGATGGAGCAGCGTAACGTGCAGATCACGAATGGGGTGAACGACCTTGGCGGCCTTCGCGCCAATCTCGTCGGTGGCCCCAACGACGGAGCCTTTTTTTATGCCGCCGCCGGCCATCAGCATCGTCATGGCATCGATGTTGTGTCCGCGGCCGAGCGCGTACACGCCGCCGCGCCGGTTGTTGTCCGGTGTGCGGCCGAATTCGCCGGTCCAAACGACGAGCGTGTCGTCGAGCATCCCGCGTTGCTTGAGGTCTTTGATGAGTGCGGCCATCGGTTTATCGACGCTCTTGATGCGCGAGGAGTGGCCGCGTTCCAGATAGTCGTGGCTGTCCCAGCCGCCGGAAAAAACTTGCACGAAGCGCACGCCTTTCTCGACGAGGCGACGGGCCATCAAACATTGGCGGCCGAATGCTGCTGTCTCCTTTTGATTCATGCCGTAAGCTTCGCGGATGTGCTCGGGCTCGCTCTTGAGATCGATGACGCCTGGCACTTCCGTCTGCATGCGGTAAGCCAGTTCGTAGCTCTCCATGCGCGCGGCAAGGTCGGCGTGTTCTGGATGCTTTTTGGCGTGGCGTTGATTGAGAAAAGCCAGTTCATCAAGTGCCTTGCGTTGGTGATCGCGCGTTTTGTGTTTAGGCGCGTGCAGATCAAGAATTGGGGAACCGCTTGGACGTAGCCGCGTGCCCTGATAATGCGCAGGCAAAAAGCCGTTGCTCCAATTGCGCGAACCCCCTTGCGGCATGGCCAGCTCGGTCATCACCACATAGCCGGGGAGATTTTGGTTCTCTGTGCCGAGGCCGTAATTGATCCACGAACCCAAGGCCGGATCGCCTCCCAGCCGACTGCCGGTATTCATATGGAAAAGCGCCTCAGGATGGTTCAGTGATTCGGCCTGACATCCACGGTAGTTGCAAAGCTCATCGGCCACCTTCGGCAAATGCACCCATTGATCGCTCATGTCCAAACCCGACTGGCCGACCTTGCGCGACTTGAATGGGCTGCCGACATAAAAACGAAACCCATTCGCC
>CAUZWB010000051.1:0-9280 GCA_963583525.1 Verrucomicrobiia bacterium
AAGTACAACGCCTGCGGTGAGACCGTCGTTGCTTCGCGGCGGGCGCAGGTGAGGTTGGGGTCGGGGAAATCGAAGGCGCGCAGGACGGGGGCGAGATCCATTCGGTTGATGCGGCCATAAATGCTGCGGCGTCCGTTGAAGCCGCCGAGGACGTTGACGGGCGGCCCGCCAAGTTTGGAGTCGAGCTGGCCGGTGGCGGTGACGAGCGCGTCGCGCATCGGCTCGAAGCCTAGGCGGCGGCGGTTGAATTTCCACAGCCAACGGTTTTCCGCGTCGGTCAAATTCGGATTTTGGATTTTAGAATTCTGGAGTTCACCGGGATGAGTGCTGCTCATTTGCCACGTGGCGGAGGTCATGATTTGGCGGTGCAAATGTTTTAGGCTCCACTTGTGTTTGATGAAATCCGTGGCCAGCCAGTCGAGAAGTTTGGGATGACTTGGCGGCTTGCTGCGTGTGCCGAAGTCGCTGGGGGTGGCGACGAGTCCGCGGCCGAAGTGCCATGCCCAGACGCGGTTGACGAGGACGCGCGCGGTGAGCGGGTTGTCCGTCGAGGCGATGGCGCGGGCGAGTTCGAGGCGGCCACTGCCGTTTTGGAAGGGCTTGCGCTTCGAGCCGGACAGCACTTCAAGAAACTGCCGCGGCACGGGCTCGCCGCGTTGGTGTGGATTGCCGCGGTTGAAAATCACCGGTTCGTGCGGCGGGGAAATATCCGTCAGCACCATCGCGCGTGGCGGCGCGCCCTTGCCGGTCATGCTCCATTGCTCGACGGCCTTGATGAGTTTTTTGTAAACGGCTTGATCGGGGCGGTCAGGAATGAGTGCTAAAAAACCCCAGCCGAGTCGGCGGGGAATCATCGGCGGCGAGTTTGGCCCGTAAAGAACAAGTCGTAGCGTCTCGGAATCGGCGTCGGCGAGGCACGTGCTTTCGGTTTTTTGCTTTTGCCATTCGGCCTCGACGGTTTTGAAAAGTTTGCCGTAGCCGTCGACGACGTCTTTCATCGACTTCGGTGGCGCGGCGGCGAAGGCGGCGCGGACACGTACGTTCATCGGCAGTGCGACCGCTGCGCCAAACAACTCGCGATGCACCGCCGGGGCAAGCGCGGTGAACTCGTCGTCGGCCAACGCGGCGAAGCGATGCCACACTGTCCACACGGGGTCGCGTTGGCGTCGGGTGGTTTTCAAAAACATTTCCCAGCGGTGAATCACGTATGGATTGATGGCGCCTTTGTCGGCGAGCAGCATGAAATTTTCCGTGCTCGGCTGGTTGCGTTTGGCGTGGACGGCGATGAGGTATTCGGCGGTGCGCGTGCGGGCGGTGGTGATGATGTTCGCGCGCGTCTTGGCTACAAAATCATTTAGCGCCTTGAGGCGTTTTGTCATTTCGGCATCGAAGGCGCGGCGTTCGGCCGTGTCGGCCGCGGTTTGAAAAGTGGGCTGTAGCGTTGGTTCTGACGCACTGCGAAAAACGCCGTACAACGAATAATAATCCGCCGTCGGAATGGGGTCGTACTTGTGGTCGTGACAGCGCGCGCAGGAAACCGTGAGTCCCATCAGCCCGCGCGTGGTGACGTCGATGCGGTCGTCGAGAATGTCGTGGATGTTGCCCGAGAACCGTGCGCCCAACGTGAGGAAGCCGAGGGCCGTCAATGGCGTTTTATCCTCACCGAGGTCGAGCTTGTCGGCGGCGAGCTGCTCGATGATAAACCGGTCGAACGGCTTGTCCTCGTTTAGCGAGCGAATGACAAAATCGCGATACGTCCACGCCCACGGAAAAGTTTTTTCCTCAAAAAAAACATAGCCCTTGTTATCTGCGTAACGCGCGACATCGAGCCAATGGCGCGCCCAATGCTCGCCGTAGCGTGGGGAGGCGAGGAGTTTTTCCAATGTGGAATTGGGAATTGGGAATTGGGAATTGGGTTCGGGCGGAAGGCCCGTGAGCGCGAAATGGGCGCGGCGGTTCAGCACGTGATGCGGCGCGCGCGGTGCGGGCTGGAGATTGGCGGCCTCAAGCTTGGCGAGGATGAATCGGTCAATGGGGTTTTGCACCCACGCCTCGTTTTTCACGCGCGGCGGTTGGGGGGCGCCGATGGGCTGGAAAGCCCAGTGCGGAGCCTCGGCGCGCGGGGCATCCGTTTGCGGCGAGGCGCAACCGGCCAACCCCAACACAGCTACGGCGATGAATTTTATCCAGCCCTTCATGACGCTCGAAAAAGCTTGGACGCGCTCGGCAGCGTTTGCACTGAAAAAATCACCACTGAGACACAGAGAACACAGAGATTTTTCAAAGGCATGAATCGGACTCGCAAGCTCGTCCCTCCATTGCGGCGTCTCGGTGATGGAGGGACGAGCTTGCGAATTCGCTGATTTCTCTCTGTGATCTCTGTGTCTCTGTGGTGAAATGAATTGCCAGTTCCTGACATGTGTCCAAACTATCACCCATGGCCGACAAACCAAAAACGCCGAAGCTCGATGCAACGAAAACTCATGTGGCGAAGGAAATTAAAATCGGTACCCCGCTCATCTCGTGTCGTTTCGAGCCGAAAGGGCGGTTCGTTTTTGCCGGCGCGCAGGATTTTCACGTCTGGCGCTGGGAACCGGCCACCGGTAAAAAAGTGCAACTCAAGGGCGCGGACGCGTGGGTGCGTGCGATTGCGTTTTCGCCCGATGGCAAGACAATGCTCACCGGCGGCTTCGATGGTCGACTGCTTTGGTGGCCCGTCAGTGGCGATGACGGCGACAAACCCGCGCGCGCCATTGACGCCCATCACGGCTGGGTCAAGGCCGTCGCCGTCAGCCCCGACGGCAAGCTCATCGCCACCAGCGGCAATGACCGGCTCATCAAGCTGTGGACTTTTGCCGACGGCAAACTCGTGCGAACGCTCACCGGCCACGAGTCGCCCGTGTACAACATCGCGTTTCATCCTAACGGCCGGCAACTCGCCAGCTCGGATTTGAAGTGCAACATTTTCGATTGGGAAATCGCCACCGGCAAACTCGCGCGCAAGCTCAAGGCCGAGGAAATGCACAGCTACGACAAGACCTTCAAGGCCGACATCGGCGGCGCGCGCTCAATGCTCTTCAAGGCCGACGGCGCGCAGCTCGCCATCGGCGGCATCACCAAAGTGACCAACGCCTTCGCCGGCGTCGGCAATCCCGCGGTGGTGATGCTCGATTGGAAGACCGGCAAAAATCTCATTCAACACTTGGCGAAAGCCACCTTCCGCGGCGTTGCCTGGGGCATCGCGCTGGCACCCGACGGCATGGTCGTCGCTGGCGCCGGCGGCTCCAGCGGCGGCCAGATATATTTTTGGAAACCCGACGGCAAAAATGAGTTTCATAAGCTCAAGATGAAAGACACCTGCCGCGACCTCCATCTCGCGCCGGACCTAACCCACTTCGTCACCGCCCACTACGACGGCCACCTGCGTATCAGCAAAATGACGGCGAAGGCGAAGAGTTAAAGCAAGTCGTCCAAGTTGCCGTCTTCACTGATGGGCCAGTCGGCGGCGGTGTTTACTTCCTCCAAATTTTCGCGGGCAGCGACTTCGTCCGCGTAGGTCTCGGAAACTTCCACTTCGTTTAAATCGAGCGTGTTGGCGATGCGGATGACTTTGGCTTTGGTCGTGTCGGGGATGACGAGGGAGTGGAGCAGGAGCGACATCGCGTCGTGGTCGGTGGGGAAATTCATCGGCACTTTGCTCGCCTGAAAAATGTTCGAGGTCTGCACGTTGATGTCGGTGATGCGGTGGTCAATTTGGTCAACGAGCCGCTGGGTCGTCACGTCGGCCATGCCGATGCCGGTGGCGTTGCCGTGGCTTTGCGGCGTGAGGTTGCGCACAAAGATGCGGCGAATGTCTGGGTGGATGCCTTCGCGGTCGCGAAGATTGCTGTTGTAACCATGCCCGCGCCGCCCGGTTACATTTGGATCCATGCCGCTGCCGCTGATGTCTTTGCCGATGTGGTCGATAACGAGAATGTCCACGTCATCGAACGGCAGCAACGGCATCAACCGCTTGGCCTCGGCGAGCAGTTCCTCCTCGCGCGGCTCCATCTCGGCGGCGGGCACGATGGCGATGCGCGCGGTTTGGTGCCAACTGTTTTCCACAATGCCCACGCCAAACAGCACGGGCGCTTTCTCGCGAATGAGCCGGCTAATGCTGCGCAACATTGGCACGTATCCGTGACGGCTTACTGCGCGGTGAAAAGTCTCTGCGCCAGCGCGTTTGCCGAGGCCGACCACGAGCATTTTGATCAAGCCACTGCCCAGCGGCGGGCCGAAGTCTGTGTGTAGTTTCACGCGGTTGATGGGCACGATGGCATCGGCCGCCAGCGCCTCACGCGCGAAAAATCCATCGTAGCCCTCCGGCGTGTGGCCGATGTGGTCCACCTCCAGCGACGCACGAATCGGCGCACCCATCGCCGCCTCGGTGATGCCGTATTCACCGAGCAACTCCGTCTGCCCCTCCGGCGACGCGCCGCCGTGGCTCCCCATCGCCGGCACAATGTAAGGCTCGCAGCCGGCATCTTCCAACTGCCCGATGACGGCAGCGACAATTTCTGAAAGATTCGTGATGCCCCGGCTGCCCACTGCCACCGCCACGCGCATCCCCGGCTTGAGGTCGCCGCGCACCGCCTCCATTCCCAAAGCCACGGCGGCCGGGATGTCCACCGGCGGGGTCTCCTCAAAAACCTGCCTCACCCGCATCATGCGCGGGAAGGCGATTTGTTGTTGCGTGGCAATTGTCATCGCGGTGGCGAATCGTTTGCCAACCAATGAAAATGCGCGAGCCTTTTTTGAGGCCGGGCCGGCCAGGATTATATTTTACTCAGAGGTTCACGATATTCAGGATTCAATCCTGCCCATCCGAGTTCTTTTTCTTGCACCCACGGCGCGGGCGGCCCACGCTTTGGGCGACTCATTCATCATGAACACAACACACACTCCAAAGGTCTCGACAAAATCACATGGATTTAACCGCCGCGCATTTCTGGCTACGGCCACGCTGGCGGGGATGGGCTGCACGGCGATTGCCAAGCAGGGTACGCCGCGTGACTGGAGTGGCAAAAATCCAACGCGCTATCCGGAGCCGGATGTGCTGGTGTTGGATCCGGCGTTTGCGAAATACAAAATTGGCAACACGCCCATCCAGCGGTTGTACACGAGTCCCAAGATGCTCTGGGCAGAGGGGCCGGCTTGGAATGGTGCGGGGCGGTATTTGCTTTGGAGCGATATTCCGAATAACCATCAATTGCGCTGGCTGGAGGAGGACGGGCACGTGAGCATTTTCCGGAAGCCCAGCGGCAATAGCAACGGGAACACGTTTGATTATCAGGGTCGTCAAATTTCATGTGAGCACGGCAACCGACGAGTGGTGCGTTATGAATACAACGGCAAGATCACCGTGCTCGCGGACAAGTTTGGTGGCAAACAATTCAATGCGCCCAATGATGCCGTGGTGCATCCGGACGGCGGCATTTGGTTTACCGATCCGGGCTACGGCAGCTTGATGAATTATGAGGGAAACAAGGCCAAGACCGGCAGCGTACAGCCGATCCAAAAAGAGGCGGTCTATCGCATCGACGGCCAAACCGGCAAGCTCACTCAGGTGACCGATGAAATTTTCAAACCAAACGGCCTCTGTTTCAGTCCCGACTATAAAAAACTTTATGTCGCCGACACCGGTTCATCGCACTACCTGGCCGCGCCCAAAAACATCAAAGTGTGGGACGTAATCAATAGCGTGACGCTCAAGAACGGCAAAGAATTTGCCAGTATGAAACTCGAAATGGAGGAACAAGACTCCAACGGTGCAATCAAAAAAGTGGTCAAAGCCGGCATGGCCGATGGCATTCGGTGCGATGAGGATGGCAATATTTGGTCCAGCGCCGGCTGGGTCGGTGCGGGCTACGATGGCGTTCACATTTTTGAGCCGAAGGAAGGCAAGCGCATCGGCCAAATCCTACTTCCCGAAATCTGCAGCAACGTCTGCTTCGGCGGCCCCAAACGCAATCGCCTCTTCATGACCGCCAGCCAATCCCTCTTCGCCGTCTACGTGGAAACGAAAGGGGCGCATATCACCTAAGGTGTATTGGTTATTCTTCCAGATCCGAAATTATTTTTGTGAGCAAATTGGGGATGTAAGATTTTCCGCGCGCGGGGATGTTCTTGGCCTGACGCGGAAGCGCGCGGATCGCGGCGGCATATTTGTAGGCGCGGCCATCGAGTGCGTCCAATGCATTGAGTGCGAGCATCGCAGTGAAATGATTTTGCTTTGAGCCATCGGCGTACTTCAGCAAAACTTCAATGGCCGCATTCACGTCTGCGGGATTTTGACTGAACCGCCCAACCGCCTCGGCCGCCGTGCAGGCCACAGCGGGAGATTTGTCGTTCATCGTCTTGCGGAGAAGCGCGGCCCACGTTCCGTTTACTGCTACCTCGCCACGAATCACAAACGCCATCGCTGCCCAATAACGCACCGCGCTGTCTTTGTCCTTGAGCAGCGTGGAAAATTTCCTGTCGGTGGTACCTTTGCCAGAGGCGACTTCGGCCGCTTCCAGCACGCGCTCCATTGGATAGAGCTTGGCGTTGTGCCCCATGTCGTACGGGGCGCTTTGGCCGCTACGGCTGTGAATCTCACCTTCGGGCAGGAAACCAACGTCACGAATTTTCACCGCCAAATCGCGCTGCGCCTTGCGCAGGCGCTGGAGAATCTCCGCGTGCTTTTTGGAATTGGCCAAGTTGTTGACCTCATCCGGATCAGCCTGCAAATCGTAAAGTTCCTCAGCCGGTTTGGTCTGCCAAAATTTCGCCTGCGCCTTGTTCAATTTGCCGGCGTGAAAGAGATCATGCCACTTTTGTGTGGTGGGCGTTTGGAACATATACGCGATGTGTTGGCCATAAATTTTGTGCGGCATATAATTGCGAATATAAATAAACCGCTTGTCGCGAACAGTGCGCACCAAATCATAGCGCTCATCCATCCGCCCGCGGAACCCATAAATGAACGGCTGCTCCGGTGCAGCGTGCTCTCCCATAAAGGCGTGCCCTTGGAAATGCTTCGGCGGTTTGATGCCAGCGAGGCTCAAAAGCGTGGGAGCGAAATCGATAAAGCCCACGAGGCGGTCGGTGCTGCCGCCGGGTTTGTAATCCTTCGGCGCAAGGTGCCGCCACTTTTCCGGCACATAGACGATGAGCGGCACGTGCAGACCACTGTTGTACGGCCAGCGTTTACTGCGTGGCATGCCCGAGCCATGGTCGCCATAATAAAAAACAATCGTGTCCTCGGCTAAACCGGCGTCGGCGATTTCCTTTAGATTTTTGCCAGCCAACGCATCCATCATCGTGAGCCGATCATAATACTGCGCCCAATCCTTGCGCACTTCCTGCGTGTCCGGATGATAAGCCGGCACGCGCACTTTCTTTGGATCATGGATGCGGTCCTTCGGATCAATCGCATTGCGAATCTTACTCTCGTGACTAATCGTGTGATTAAAAATAGCAAAGAACGGTTTCCTCTCCGGCCGATTTTTCCAATGCGCCTTTCGCCCGCCCGCGTCCCAAACCTTGCCGGGCTTGGCCAGATTAAAATCCTCCTTCGAATTGTTCGTGCAATAATACCCCGCCGTCCGCAGATACTGCGGATACATTTTAAACCCATCCGGCAACCGCGTGAAGCTGCGCATATGCTCCGCCCCCGTGCTCGGCGGATACAACCCACTAATCAAAGTCGTCCGCGCCGGCGCACAAACCGGAGCCGTCGACCAAGCATTCAAATAAATCATCCCCCTCCCCGCCAACGCATCGAGCTTCGGTGTCTTCGCGTAAGCATCCCCGTAACACCCCAAATGCGGCCCGTTGTCTTCTGACGTAATCCAGAGAATGTTCGGCAGTTTTTGCTCGGCCGAAGATTGAATTGCCAAGATGCCAAGGCACCCAGTGATGATGAAAACACGAAGAATTTGCATGTGCTGATTTCCGCAGAGGATGCCAGTTTAGTCAATCATTGGTTGCTTATGCCACTAGATCGGCGCCCGTTCAGTTCTTTGGGATTAGGTTGGCGGACTGCGCTTGCAATTTTTAATCGCCTCAAGAGTTGGATAAATAGCCAACTAAAATCTAGTTGGCCGGGGGCCAGCCCATGACGGGCGCTGGAGGGGAATGCGTGATGGCTGTTGTGCCAGCCTTCACCCAGGCTGAACATCGCCACCCAAAAATGATTTCTGGATTTGTCGCTTGTTTGGAAATCGGCGCCGCCCCAGCGGTGGGTCACGGAATTTACCGCGTCTCCGGCATTGTACATGGCCACGACAGTTAACCACAGAATAGCTAGGAGATAATAATTTTGAAATGCCAAACAAATCACAAAAGGAACCGTGTGGATCAGGACGCCGAGGATGTATCCGGGTCGGCGACTGATGAATACCAGAAAGGGGAATTTTTTTAAATCCTGAGTGTTTGAGCAGGAATCCGTTGTATAGACCGGGCGACAGGCTGCATCAATTAGCAATCGTAATGGGCCGGCCATAGCGTAGAGGAAACAGGCCAGGCGATTTCGGATGCCAAGATACCATCCGCAATGGGCAAACCAAAAACCGTGAATTCCCGGCGCGTGCGGATCTTCGGGGGTGTCGGTTTTGGCGTGATGATTTCGGTGATTACTCACCCAAGGAATGGGTGGGCCGGCGCCCAAGCCCATGAACACGAGCGGATACAAAAACCATTTGGGCAGTTCGAGTGAGCGATGAGTAAGGGTGCGATGATACCCGACGGTTACGCCAAGGCCCACCGAAAGGTACCAGCCAACCAACAGCACGCCGATGGTGAGTTCGGCTGTCATTCACGCTCCGTTTCTCCTTCTGAGTTTTGATATTTCCAGCATCGGTGGACTTCCTCAACATAAGGTAGAATCGCAACGACGATCATAAAGGCGGCGTAGGTCATCACATAATTGGCTGAGCCCAAGGGTTCCGGCCGGAGTTGAATATAGATTTCCCCTGACCATTTAAGTGTGATGGTGTTGATGAAGGCGGCCCAGTTTCGGCAGATGACCAGCGCGAGCACATAAAACGGGATGGTTCCCAAATAATTGTGCAGGTGCGTTTCCCAGATGGAAATTTTCCGGCGAGATGCGGCCCACACCACATCATTGTGCGCCACAATTTCGTGCAGAATGAAACAGATAAAACAGACCAGCATTACGAGCACATTGATTTTGCAAAAAATCCCGAGCCAAATGGGTATGCCCACAAGCACGCCCATGCCCATATGCATCAGGGATTCT
>CAUZWB010000052.1:0-9127 GCA_963583525.1 Verrucomicrobiia bacterium
CAATTGCCCCCGGCCCAAGTTCTGGCAGTTTTGATTGAGGAAAAATTCTGCCAACTGCACGACGTCATCGCCGCGTTCGCGTAAGGGGGGCGGACGGAATTTCATCACGTTGAGACGATGATATAAATCCTCTCGAAATTCATTGTCTTTGATGGCCGTGACGATGTCGCGATTGGTCGCAGAGATGATCCGCACATCAACGCGCTTTTCCTCATTGCCACCCACGCGCGTGAACGAGCCATCCTCAAGAAAGCGAAGTAACTTTGCCTGTAAGGGGCGGCTCATGTCGCCGATCTCATCGAGGAAAATTGTCCCGCCGTTCGCTTCTTCTACGCGGCCGTGCTTGGTGCGCAGGGCGCCGGTGAAAGCACCTTTTTCGTGGCCAAACAATTCGCTTTCCAAAAGCGTTTCAGGAATGGCGGCGCAGTTGAGGCGAATGTAATTTTTATTTGTCCGCTGGCTAAGGCTGTGGATGGATCCGGCCACCAACTCTTTTCCGGTGCCGCTTTCGCCAAGAATAAGCACTGTGGAATCGGTGGGGCCCACGGTTTGGATGAACTGACGCAGCTCGACCATTTGGGGTGATTCGCCGACGATTTGATGCACTTCGTAAATCTCACTGCCGCGGGAACGCGCGCGCAGGGTTTTATTTTCAGCAGTCAGCTCGAAGTGATCGCGGCAACGATCCACCGCGTGCAGTAATTCTTCGGGGGCAAATGGTTTGGAAAGATAATCGGCCGCACCGGCTTGAATGGCCTCCACCGCAAGTTTTGGGGTAGCGAAAGCGGTGATCAGGATGACCTGAAGTTTGGGGAAATTCTGAGCCATCTTGCGAATGAGATCGTAGCCGCTCATGCCGCCGAGTCGCCCATCGGTAATCACCATGAAAAACTCCGCGCCGGGGGCGCTCATCATTTCGAGCGCTTGTTCGGCTGATTCCGCCAACTCCACGGCATAGCCGTCGTCGCTGAGCATTTCACGCACGGTCTCGCGCATGTTCGGCTCATCGTCAACCACTAGGACTGGGGGGAGATTGGGTTTCATAACTCTTAAAAGGCTCGGGTGGGAAAGGTTAGAATAAATTCCGTACCGGTTCCAAGCTCCGATTCAACGCGAATTTTGCCCCCGTAAAGCTCGGTGTTTTGCTTAACAATGGCAAGGCCAAGGCCGGTTCCCTTTTCTTTGGTGGTGAAATATGCCTCAAAAATCTGTGCAATCTGATCTTCCGGCACTCCCGCCCCGCTATCTTTGACCCGGATCTCAATTTCATAATTTGCTAGAGGCTGACAAGAAATATCAACTGTGCCGCCCTTGGATGTAGACTCTCGGGCGTTCACCAGGACATTCACCAAAATTTCCCGCAAATGAGCACGCTGCATCATCATCGGTGGAAGGGCATCTGAAATCCGTCGGTTGACGGTTATTTCAAAATTGGAAACCACCGGGAAAACATCCTCAATCGAAGCCTTTATTTCATCCTTCACCTTGAGCCGCTCCACGCGCCCTTCCGAAAGCCGTGCATACCCCATCAACTCCGTCAGAATCATGTCCGACCGATCCACCTCGCTGCGAATCATATTCAACTGTTTAGCTGCATTTTCATCCTGACCCGCCGAATGACGTTGCATGGAAAATGCAGCGTTGTTGATTATCGAAAGAGGATTTTTGAGTCGATGTGCAATCTCCGCTGCCAACCGTCCGGTAGATCGCAATTGCTCCCGCCGCAACGTGTACTCCCGCGACTCCCGCTGCGAAATTTGGTCGCGATCAAACAACACCTGCACCCCGTAACACAGCGCCGTAATTAACACCAAAAAGAAAACCCGAATCACAAACAAGGCACTTTCATATTGATCCTGCTCCAAAGTATTCGCATGAGTCACCTGTTCCACTGTAGCCGGGCCGGGAAATACTCCGCTCAAATCATCATCCAATCCCGTGACCTGTGAGAACCAACCTTTCCAGATAAAAATGGCTGCTGCATATCCTGCGGTGGTCAGCAGATTGATTGAAATCTGGGTTGCCGGAATTGGGATACTAATCGCGTTCCGAATAATGAGCACAACGAACACATAATACACCATACTATCGAGGCCTCCGGTAATGACCACCAATGCCGACACCACCAGAGCATCCACAAAATTCATCACCAACGTCACCCAATGCACCACGCGCAGCGGCCAGCGATTGAAAAATAATAAAAAAGCAACCGCCCCCACATTGACGAGCACATATCCCATAAAAAATTCCTGAACCGGTTCCAGCGCCACATCCAACCACTGTGTGCCTTTGAACTCGTCAGTGAAAAACAGGAAGTACGCCGTGATGGCTAACACAAAAATTTTAATCGGCACGCCGAGGTCGCGTTCCATCAATTTCAGTCGCGAGTATTGCTCGCCCGGATCAATAGACGAGGTGCTGATGAGCTTGAAAAAGTGCTGGATTTTTTTAACGGCGGACATCTGGAAATGAAGGTTTTAAGATGAAAGCCCCACCCACTGCAAGGCCGCTTCGACGATCGATTCGGCGGGTTCCAACCGGCCAAGCCCCTCGTAGCCGCACGCGAGCTCGCCCTCGGCCGGGCCAATGAATTGCGCGCCCCGGTCCCGCAATAATGCCACATTCGCCTGCGTGGCCGGATGGCTCCACATTTTACCGTTCATCGCCGGCGCGATCATTAATTTTGCGTCAGGGTTCAAGGCCAACGCGATGCAGCCCAGTGCGTCATCCGCCTGCCCATGAGCGAGCTTGGCAAGGCAATTAGCCGTGGCAGGCGCGATTAACAGCAAATCCGCCTCATCCGCTAGGCGAATGTGCGCGGGCTGCCAACCCTCTTCTTCATCATAAAGACTGGTGATCACCGGATTGCGCGAAAGCGTTTTGAAGGGCAACGGTGTCACAAATTCCTGCGCATCCCGTGTCATCACCACGTGCACATCCGCCCCGCCTTTCGCCAACGAACTGCACACATCCACTGCCTTGTGGGCAGCGATGGAGCCCGTTACTCCTAGTGCGATAATTTTACGGTTCGCCATTATTTTGAGTTTGCGAAAATTTCCTGCACCGCAGCGGCATCTGCCTCACGCGTTCCGCTCACCACGACGTGATCAAATTGATCCTGCTGCGCCATCTCCGACTCTGCAACCGCCAGTCGCTCGGCAATCACCTCAGGCGCATCCTCGCCGCGCATTTCTAAACGCACCCGTAACGCTGCCGTATTTTCGGCCACAATAAAAATGGTGCTCAATGCCTTCGCCAACGCCTCATCCCGCCGCGCCATTTCAATAAACGTCAGCGCGCCCTGCACATCGTTTACCACCAGCACATCCTTCCCTGCAGCGAGTGCTTCGGTCACCGCAGATTTCATCGTGCCATATCTTTGGCCATATACTTCGGCGTGTTCCAAAAATTCGCCCGCATCTACGTGTTGGGCAAATTCCGTCTCACTCAAAAAATGATATGCCTCACCGTCCAGCTCGCCTTCGCGGGGGGCGCGGGTGGTACAGGTAACCACGCGGGCGAGCGATGGATTCTCCGCAAGCAATCGCATCGCGACGGTTGTTTTCCCAACTCCCGACGGACCGGAGAGCACCCACAAAACCGGCTGGGATTGAGTGTCACCGGTCATCACTCCACGTTTTGCACTTGCTCTCGGAATTTTTCCAACTCGCTTTTCAACGTCACGACCATCTTCGAAATGGCCGCGTCATTCCCCTTCGAGCCAATGGTGTTAATTTCCCGATTCATTTCCTGTGAGAGAAAATCAAGGGTACGACCGACCGGCCTTTTTGTTTTTGCGCAATCGTTGAACTGCCCAAAGTGACTTTCCAGTCGCGTGAGCTCCTCCGTAATATCTATCCGATCCGCAAACATCGCCACTTCTTTGAGCAATCGCTCGTCATCGCCCTTGCCCAATTCCAGCCCGGCGGCAGCCAGGCGCTCGTGTAATTGCTCGCGATGCCGCTTCACGGTGGACGGTGCCTGCTTCGCGATTTTCTTCACTGCCTTCTGCATGGTGCCAATGCGTTGCTGTAAATCTTTTTTAAGATTTGCCCCCTCACGGGTGCGCATTGAAAGTAAATCCGCCAGTGAATCGCGCAGCGCCTTTCGCAATGCGGGCCATAATTTTTCAACGTCTAGCGCCTCATCACTTTGTTTCAGCACACCGGGTGCGCGTAAAATGGTGTCGATGCCAAGGTCGTCCTTCAACTTTAGCTCCTTGGCTAGTTTTCGATATTCGCGGGCGTAACGTTTCGCAAGGTCGACATCGAGTTTCACCTCCGTTCCGTTCCCGTCCGTGGCCGACAAGCCCACACGCGCGACGATGCGCCCGCGGGAAATGCGCGAGTTGATTTCATCGCGCGCCCGGCTTTCCAACGCATCCAGTTCCCGAGGCAGGTACAGCGATAATTCCGCTTGCTTGCGGTTTACCGTGCTGATTTCGACTGTGAGTTTTGCGCCATCGCGCGACACTTCGCCGCGCCCATAGCCAGTCATTGATTTCATGGGTCGGAAAAACTGACAGATAAACGATACATTTGAAAGCACCGAACGCGTCGACTCACTCTAAAGCGCCTCGCTCACTCGCTCGATGGAAATGGCTTTCCCGGTTGCGCCATCGACCTCAATGATCACTCCCTGCAATAGCACGCGGCCTTTGGCAATTGGGAATCTTTGTGGTTGGCTGGTGAGGAAACGATGAACCACCGGCTTCCATTCGCGACCGATCACCCCATCGTGCGGCCCTGTAAAACCGGCATCGCAAAGGAAAGCCGTGCCACCGGGAAAAATAGTTTCATCCGCCGTTTGCACGTGTGTGTGCGTGCCCACCACCGCGCTCACATCGCCATCTAACATTCGCCCCATGGCAATTTTTTCGCTGGTGGCTTCAGCGTGAAAGTCTACAAAAATCACCGGCGCAATCGGAGCGAGCTTCTTGACTTCCTCGGCCACCATACGAAACGGGTTTTCCATTTCTCCGCGCATGAAGGTACGGCCTTGCGCGTTGATAATGCCGACTGTAGGCAACCCCGCACGTTCGAATAAAGTGCTGCCCTGCCCGGGCGTGCCCGGCGGATAATTAGTCGGTCGCACAAAACGTGGCTCGCTGTCCAGCAGCTCAAGGACGTCACGCTGATCCCAAAGGTGATCGCCACAGGTCATAATATCCACTCCGGCATCAAAAATTTCGTTCGCTTTCTCACGGTTAATGCCGCTGCCGCCCACGGCGTTTTCGCCGTTGGCGATCACCAAATCCAGATGATGGCGACGCCGCAATACGGGCACTAAATCACGCACCGCGTGCCGACCTGGCTTTCCGACAATGTCTCCGATGAACAAAAGCTTCACGCGGCGAACCTTAACGGCTGAAGGCAATCGGCGCAATCTGCTTGTCATTCCGCTCCCCATAGAGACAATCGGCGGCCGATGAAATTCTCTAAACTAATCATTCTTGTTTCCGGGCTACTGCTTGCCCAAAACGGACGCACTGCCGATGTTTCTGCAGACATGGCCCGAGCCGCCGATGGTTTGCTCGCAAGCCTTAATGTAAAGCAATCTAAAAAGGCGGCGTTCGCATTCAAGACAGAAGCCCGAACTTATTGGAATTTCCTCCCAGCAGAAATGCTCAAGGACGGATACCGAAAAGGACTTCAATTAAAAGAAATGACGCCTGCTCAACGTAAATTAACCCACACGCTTCTCAAAACTGTGCTCAGCGAAAATGGACATACCAAGATTCGCAACATCATGTTTCTTGAGGACATTCTTTTTGTCCTTGAAGGAAAGAATCGACGATTTGTCCGGAACTCAGAGGCATATCACATTTTGATTTTTGGCAAACCCAGCTCTAAAGGGACATGGGGTTGGCGTTTTGAGGGCCACCACCTTTCACTCAACTATACCATTGTGAACGGTAAGTTGACGGGGGTTCCATCCTTCTGGGGCAGCAACCCGGCGATTTGTGATTTTGGCCCGGGCCGGCGGCTTGTGGCGTTGGAGGCAGAAGAAAATCTAGCCCGCAAACTGCGCCTTTCATTAGGGGAATCACAAATAAAATCTGCGGTGATTGCAAATAAAGCACCCAAGGATATTCTTACCGCAGCACTTCCAACCACCAAGGCACTCGAGCAAACGGGGATCGCATACAGTCAATTAAACAAAGCCGGCCAACACATGTTAGTCGAATTGATCAAAGAATATATCAACCGCCATCGGGCCGTGGTTGCCAAAGAAGACTGGGCCAAAATCGAAAAAAACGGATTGGCAAACATCCGGTTTTCGTGGGCAGGCAGCACCAAACAATTTGAGCCACATTATTATCGCGTACAAGGCCCGAGCTTTTTATTGGAATACGCGAACACACAAAATGGTGCCAACCATGTGCACGCAACCTGGCGCGATTTCAACGGCGATTTCGGCCGCGACCTGCTTCGTGAACATGTGCGGAAAGATCATTAATGGAAGAAACTAAATCACCCCCAGCTTCGCTAAACGTCGGGGATCGGCTTGAAGTAGAAATTTCTGATATTGCTTTTGGCGGCGATGGAGTCGGCAAGGTGGATGGCTTTGTGGTGTTCGTCCCGTTTGTGATTGTCGGCGAAGTGGCCTTGGTGGAAATTATCGAACGCAAAAGTGATTTCGCCCGCGCACGATTATTGCAAATTATCACTCCATCGCCCGACAGGGTGGATCCCAAGTGCCAATACTTCGGCGAATGCGGCGGGTGCCAATATCAGCATATTGATTACGAAGCACAGGGACGCATCAAGCTCGAGCAGGTACGCAATCTCTTCGTGCGCGTGGGCGGTTTTTCGCCGGAAATCGTTGGCGAACTCATCCCCTGCCCTGCTCCCTATGGCTATCGCAACCGCATTATGATTCGCCGCCAATGGGACAAGTTTCAACAAAAAGCCATCTATGGATTCCTGCGCGCGGAAAGCCGGTTAGTCGTAGACCTCGAACGCTGTGAAATTGCCGAGGAAGCGCTCAACGATCAACTTCAAGCAGTGCGCGAAGATCCGCCGCCACGCAATATGCAAAAAGTCGTACTACGCATGATGCCCGATGATTGGGAAATGCACCGCGATTCATTTTTCCAAAACAATTTCACACTGCTCCCCAAGCTAGTAGATACTGTGCGCGACCGCCTTGCTAATGGGGGCACGAAGTTTCTCGTGGACGCGTATTGCGGCATTGGATTTTTCAGCCTCTCGATGTCCGATTTGGTGGAGGGATTTGTCGGCATCGATATCGACAAACAATGCATCCTCCCCGCGCGCAAAAACCTTGCCGCGCGCGGCATTGAAAACGGCGAATTCATCCAAGGTAAAACTGAGGAACAAATGGACGCCTTGCTCAACCGTTTCCCGGCGGAAGACACCACGCTCATTCTCGATCCCCCGCGCAAAGGGGTTCACAAAGAAGGGCTGGAAATGCTGGCCAACGTCAAGCCGCGCCAAGTGATTTATGTGAGCTGCCATCCGGCCACGCTCGCGCGCGATCTCAAATGGCTTTGCGAACAGGGTTATGAACTAAAGAGCGTCACCGCGTTGGATATGTTCCCCCAAACCCAACACGTGGAATGCGTTGCTGACCTCCGGCTCGCCTAGAACGGTACGCCACCACGGCGCGACACAAACAACTCCCACGCAATCCGCTGGAGATATTCCGCATCGCGTTCACTGACCTGTTGCAGTCCACCATTGGAAAGACCGAGTGGAGTTTGCCACGTCAAAAAGGCATACATCACACAGGCATTCAAATAGGCGCCATGAGCCGTCGGCAAATGGCCGTCGCGTTCCCGCAGCTGGATAGTATTATCGCCGCGCATCTCCACCATTTGCCATGCGCGACCGCCGGGAATCACAGGGAGATTCCCGTTGCGCTGAGCCGCCAACCGGTACGCGCCCTCGGATCGATCCAAAAATTCTGCTTCGGAAAAAATCGAGTCCGGCCGCGATTGCGGCATGAACAACGCCGACTGAGTGCGCGCCGTACGCACCGCCCCATCAAGCCGCTGCACGGAGTTCACCAATCGCTGCCAGTTGTAAACTGGGACAAGACTGTGCTCCTGCAAAATTACCGCGTGCCACGCAAGTCGGTTGGTGAAGGCGCGCGGATCCTGAACGGTTGACGAAATATTTGTACGGCTGGAAATATCAGCCATATGATTGTCCAGCGTGTAGCCAAATGGCGCGCGCATGGTTGCCTTGATTTTCAGTTTACCAGTACGGCTCATGCGAGTGAGCACTTCGGGCATGTTGTACCCACCCGTGAGAGAGTTGCCCAGGAACAGCACGCGAAGGGTATCGGGCAAGACAGCACGATTGGTGGAAAGAAGTGCAGGATTATTAGTCGGCGCCCAAGTCTGCACCGGAATGATCGGCGCACCACGGGCAAAGGGCAGCAATGCAAAACCGCGGCGAGCTTGTTGGTTGTTTAGGCGCAACCCCATGCGCCACGGCGCCTGTGAAGCAGCAGCTTCCTGCCAGCCGTCAAAGAGCAGCATTCCTAAAATTAAAATGAGCAGATTGCGTCGCATTGTTTCCTTCGCCTCTCGGCAACTCATCCAATGTACCCCACATTCGCGCGCGGTCAATTGTTAGCTCGGTTGTTACCAGATTATGTTGTTACTGCATGCAATAGTAACCACGTTTCAGGAGATATTATGTGTTTTGGGGTTAATCTTGGTCAATCATCAAACCAAAACTGCAAGTCATGAAGGCCTGCAACTATGGTCACTCAACATACCCATTTGCAACGTGCTCCACACTTTCACAACCTAACTTGATCACTGTTTTAACCTGATCTTTATCGTGAAGAATGAATTTATGGCTCGCCACCCTCTATTTTTACTGCACGACATGGGTTGCGTGATCTTGTTGGTATTCCGTGATTTAGGATCACTCACTGTCGCTCATTACAGCCTACGCAATTTTGGGAGTTGTGATAACCACGCAAAACTCGAAAATTTCACGCAAAATGCGAATGGCCCGCGTAAAAAATCTGTTTTTATGGGTAAAAACGAGAAAATGCAGGTTGGCATGTGACGTGCTTATGTGATCCCAGATAATTAATCCGCGCCGGCGGGATCGGGGAGAGTACCCCTAAACTTAAGGCGCACAAC
>CAUZWB010000053.1:0-9038 GCA_963583525.1 Verrucomicrobiia bacterium
ACCATGCTCCCCTATTTCATCGCAGCCGGTTCCACCACCGGCGGCGAGGCGAGCCAATTAAAGGGAGCGATTGGAATATTTCGCACCACGCCGAGTGCGATAAAAATTACTGCAATCCAAACCAGCGGTTTATTGCATTCATTTTGGGCAAGCGGCACGGGCATTTCGCCGTGCCGCCGCCATTCGCGCAGCCACAGGAAAATGAGAAACCCCACAATCGGCAGCGAGAGAATGTAGCCGGGATGAAACTGAAACGCGGCCAGCAAACGCCCATGCGTCAGCGCGTGCGTGGCCCGCAAGCCGCCGCAGCCGGGGCAGTCCAAGCCCGTCACTTTTTTGAAACCGCACTGTGGGAAATATTGTTTGTTGGCCACCGGCTCGTTTTGATGCATGAACACGATCGCCGCGACGATTGCCACGAGCGCCAGCACGGGCAGCAGTTTCCACGCTTGGCGCGGCGGTGCGGCGGTGAGGATGGGCGGTTCGTCGGGCATTAGTTTGCAAGTGCCGCAAGTTTATCGGCGGCACGGCCATCGTCGATGACGGCGGCGGCGAGATCCATTCCGGCGCTGATGGAATCGGCGGCGTTGGCCACGAACAATGCCGCGCCGGTGTTTAATAAAACCGCTTCGCGTTTGGGGCCCTTGTCTTCGCCATTTAATATCGAGCGAATGAGGCCGGCGTTGGTTTCCGCATCGCCACCGGCGAGGTCTTCCAAGGTGGCATCGGACAATTGAAAATCTGCCGGGCTTAATGTTGAAGTTGCAAAGCCGCGGTCTTGATAAAATTCGGCGATAGAATTTTCGCCGAGCGTGGAAAGTTCGTCCATCGGTTTCCCGTCCGCGCTGCCGCACACCACCATGCCGCGTTGGGTGCCGAGGGTTTGCAAAACTTTGGCCATCGGCTCGGTGAGTTCCGCGCGCGGCACGCCGATGAGTTGGGCAGTGGGGCGCGCGGGATTCAGCAGCGGGCCGAGAAAATTAAACAGCGTGCGCTTGCCCGCCTCGGCACAAAGCTTGCGCGCGGGCGCGATGTTTTTGAATGCGGGATGATACAGCGGTGCAAACAAAAACGCGAAGCCATGCGCGGCCATCGAGGCGGCGGCGGCGGCGGGCGAAAGGTCGGTGGGGATGCCGAGCGCCGCAAGCACATCGGCGCTGCCGCTGCGGCTGGTGATGGCGCGGTTGCCGTGCTTGGCCACGGTGACGCCTGCCGCCGCGCACAAAATCGAAACAGTGGTGGAAATGTTAAATGTGTTGAGCCCGTCGCCGCCCGTGCCACAGACATCGAGGATGGTACCCGCGCGCGTGGCGTCATCCAGCGGCACGGTGGTGGCGCGCCCGCGAAGTTCGCCGGCGAATGCGGCCAGCTCCTCCGTGGACTCGCCTTTGGCCGCGAGCGCGGTCAGGAATTCCGCCTTCACCTCCGGCAAAATTTCCTCGGAGGTCATTTGCTCCACCGCATCGATTACCTGTTCACTGGATAAATCAGTGCGCCCGCGGAGTTGTTCGGTTAATAGATTGAGCATCGGCGGGAAGGGTCGGGGTTCTTTGTGTGCGGTTCAAGTTTTTTGGGTAGGGCGGTTTCTCCGAAACCGCCACGGCGCGCTCGGAGAGCACACCCTACCTTATACCTCACTATTCTCTACTCACCACTCACGCCATCCGCTACATTGTGCGCCGCGTGGAAACGATCACACTCAAAACCGACACTGCAGATCTTTTTGCCGAAGCGGTCGCCCAAGCGGCGGCGGCATTGCGGCACGGCGCGGTGGTGGCGTTGCCGACGGAAACGGTTTATGGGCTCGCGGCGAATGCGTTGGATGAATCGTGTGTGGCGAAAATTTTTGAGGCCAAAGATCGGCCATCGGAAAACCCAATCATCGTGCACGTGGCGGATGAAACGATGGCGCGCGATTGCGTGGCGGAATGGCCCGCTGCCGCCGCCGCGTTGGCCAAAGCGTTTTGGCCGGGGCCGCTCACGTTGGTGCTGCCGAAGGCGGAAGGGATTCCGGGCAACGTCACCGCGGGCGGAGACACGGTGGGCGTGCGTTGGCCGGGGCATCCGTTGATGCAGGAAGTGATTCGTGCGTGTCGGTTTCCGTTGGCGGCGCCGAGTGCGAATGTTTCCAACCAAGTTTCCCCCACCACCGCTGCGCACGTGTCGGCGCAATTGGACGGGCGTATTCCGCTGATCATCGACGGCGGCGCGGCGAATGTGGGGATTGAATCCACCGTGGTGGAGGTGGCGGGTGATGCCGTGCGCGTGTTGCGGCCCGGGATGATTTCCGCCGAGGCCGTTACCGCTGTGTGGTCGAAAGGCGCGGGCGGAAGTGAAACGGGCATTTTGAAAAGCCCCGGCCAGTTGCCGCGCCATTACGCGCCGAACGCGCGGCTGTTGGTTTTGACGTGGACGGACGTGGAGGATTTGGAAAAACAAATCGCCTACTCGCGCACGCCGCACGATCGCGTGTGCGTCATTGCCCACACGAGCATTATGTCCGCCACGCGGTTTGGGCGCGTAAGTGTTTTTCCGAATGATCCCGAGGCCTACGCGCGCGCGCTGTACGCCGAGCTGCACCAATGCGATGCCGAAGGCGCGGAGCTGATCGTGGTGGAAGCCGTGCCTGAGGCGGCGGAGTGGCAGGGGATTGCGGATCGGTTGGCGCGGGCGGGAGGAGAGGGAAATGACCAATGACCAAAACCCAAGTACCAAGGAATTCCCAACACCCAAATCCCAAGTCGAAAAGCTTGCCCAACCGAAGTCAATTGGTACTTGGGTTTTGGTCATTGGTCATTCTGGGGCACTGTCTCGGTAATAGTTTGGGAATGACGTTCGTTTGACGGCGGCGGTCGTCACCGGCATTCTCGCCCGGTATGGTACAGTATTTGGATTTGCTCCGGCACGTGCTGGAGAAGGGGAAGCGGAAGGACGACCGCACGGGGACGGGGACGTTGTCGGTGTTCGGGGCGCAGTCGCGGTTTGATTTGCGCGAGGGGTTCCCGATGTGCACGACGAAGAAACTGCACTTGCGGAGCATTGTTCACGAGTTGCTTTGGTTCCTCAAAGGCGACACGAACATTGGTTATCTCAACGAACACAAGGTGCGGATTTGGGATGAATGGGCGGATGAATCGGGCGACCTCGGCCGGGTGTACGGCGCGCAATGGTGCGACTGGCGCGCGCCGGATGGGCGCGGCATCAATCAAATCGACGAGGTCATCGCGCAAATCAAAACCAATCCGGATAGTCGGCGGCTGATTGTCAGCGCGTGGAATGTGGGCGAGCTGGACCAAATGGCGTTGGCGCCGTGCCACGCGTTTTTTCAATTCTACGTGCGCGATGGCGAGTTGAGTTGCCAGCTTTATCAGCGCAGCGCGGATTTATTTCTCGGAGTGCCGTTCAACATCGCCAGCTACGCGCTGCTCACGATGATGGTCGCCCAAGTCACCGGCCTGCGCGCGGGCGAATTTGTACATACCTTTGGCGACTTGCATTTGTATTCCAATCACCTCGAGCAAACGCAAGAGCAACTTTCGCGGGAACCGCGGTCATTGCCGAAAATGAAAATGAACACGGATGTTCAGGATATTCACGATTTTGTTTTTGAGGATTTTGTGTTGGAGGAATATGATCCACATCCGCATATTAAAGCGGCGGTGGCGATTTAGGTGAGTTGATTGTTGATGGTATGAAATCAATTGCGCTCGGATCTCAAGTCCATCAACCCTCAACCCTCAACCCTCAACCTGTCTTCAAGTCGATCGCGGCGATGTCGCTCAATCGCGTCATCGGCAATGGCCTGAAAATTCCGTGGCATTTGTCGGAGGATTTTAAGTGGTTTAAGGAGACGACGATGGGGGAGGTTTTGGTGATGGGGCGGCGGACGTTTGAATCGATTGGGCGCGCGTTGCCGGGGCGGGAAACTTTGGTGCTCACGCGCGGGGATTTTTCGCATCCGGACGTGGAGGTGATTCGGTCGTTGGAAGACATTGCGCCGCGCTTGAACGGGCGCACTTGTTTTATTGCGGGCGGCGCGCAGGTTTATGAACAGGCGCTGCCGCGTTGCTCGGATTTGTTGCTGACGATTGTGCAGCGTGAGGTGGAGGGGGATGTGTTTTTTCCAGAGTTTGAAAATCAATTTGAGGAAGTGGCGGTGCTGCGCGCGGAAGCGGAATTTTGCATTGTGCATTATCGAAATCGTGAAATGAAATAATGGCGGACTTGCTGAAATCATCCGGCGCGATGGCCGGGGCCACGCTGGCGAGTCGGGTGCTGGGGATGGTGCGGGAGATGTGTTACGCGCGGTTCATGGGCGACGGGCTGGTGGCGGGGGCGTTTGTGTTGGCGTTTATGATTCCGAATTTGTTCCGTCGGCTGCTGGGCGAGGGTGCGTTGATGGCGGCGTTCATTCCGGTTTTCAAGGAGCAGGAAAAAACGGCGGGTGAGGCGGCGATGTGGCGCACGACGAATGCGTTGATGAGCGGGTTGGTGGTGGTGTTGGCGGCGGTGGTGGGCGTGGGGTTGCTGGGGATCACGGCGGCGCTGGAGTGGGGGGAGTGGAGCAACCAAACCACGTTGATGCTGGAGCTGTTGCGCTGGGTGTTTCCGTATTTATTTTTGATTTGTTTGGCGGCGGTGGCGATGGGGGTTTTGAATTCGCGCGGCCATTTCTTTTTGCCGGCGCTGGGCGCGTTGATTTTCAATGTGGTGATGATCGGGGCGGTGCTGTGGTTGGCACCGAGTTATGGGACGGAGCTGAAAGATCGAGTGTTCGCGCTGGCGGTGGGGGTGTTGGTGGCGGGAGTGGCGCAGTTGCTTTATCAATTGCCGGCGCTGTGGAAGGAAGGATTTCGGCCGGAATGGATTTCGCCATGGGCGGATGATTCGGTTCGGAAAATAATGAGTCGGCTGGGGCCGGGGGTGATTGGGGTGGCGGCGTTTCAGATTAATGTGTTGGCCACGTACTGCATCGGATTTTTTTTGGGCGGGCACGTGGTGGCGTCGTACGGCTATGCGGTTCGGCTGCTGGAATTGCCGCAGGGTTTGTTCGCAGTTTCGATGGCGACGTTTTTGTTGCCGACATTGGCGGGGTTGGCGGCGGAGAAAAAATACGGCGATTTCCGCGCGCGCATTGACGAGGCGGCGCGGCACTTGTTGTTTTTGAATTTGCCGGCTGCGGTGCTGTTATTTGTGATGGCGGAGCCGATTGTGCAGTTGCTGTTTCAGTACGGCGAGTTTGATGCGGCGGCCACGCAGCGGGCGGCGTGGGCGTTGAAATGTTTGGCGCCGGCGTTGCCGGGGTATTCGTTGGTGCTGATTTTGGTGCGCGCGTTTTATGCGTTGGGCGAGGTGCGGACGCCGGTGAAAATCAGCATCGCGTGTTTGGTGTTAAACTTGGTTTTGGCGTTGGCGTTGGTGTTTCAGTTTAAGGATGGTTTGCAGCAGGGCGCGTTCGGCATTGCGAACACGATTAGCTCCACCTTAAACGCGGTGCTGTTGTGGCGGGCATTGCGGCGGCGCGAGGAGCTGGCACCGATCGCGTTGCCGGGGTTGCGCAAACAACTGCCGGTGATGATGGTGCTGGCGATGCTGGCCGGTTGGGTGGCGTGGGGTGTGGGGCGGGGGTACTTCGATTTGGGCGGCGATGGAGGCAATGGTGCGGCGGTGTCATCGCGGTTGTTGGCGGTTTTCGGGCCGCTGTTTAGCGCGGGGATTTTTTATTGGGCGGTGAGTGGTTTGGCGGGGGTAGACTCAGCGAAGGCGATTCTGGGGATATTTCGCCGTAGGCGCCCGGAATGACCTATTTTTCACCCTAAATAGTTTGCGAAATTGCTTTTTCGGAGTACATTGTTTTAACGGGTTAGCGAGGCATGCGACCTGACTTGTAATCGTTGAAGTTGGAAAAAATAAAGATAGGGGGCCTCGCCGTATCCGGTGAGTGATTCAAATGAAACCGTTTTTAGCTATTGACTGCGGCGCAGCGAGCTTGAAGGTGGCGTTGTTCGAGCCCCAAGCGAGCGGCAGTCTCGTGCTCGCGCGCTACGAAGTGGTGTCGCTGGGCCAGCGCGGGTTGGAAGAAACCGACCGCGTGGGGCTACTCAAGGAGGTGCTGCAAGACACCCTCGACCGTCACGAGATCCGCGCCAAAGGGTTGGAGGCGCACATCTGCACGCCCAGTTACCAGAGCTTCACAAAATTTTTGCGCACCCCGCCCGTGGAAGGCAGCAAGGTGGGGCAAATCATCCAGTACGAAGCCCAGCAAAACGTGCCCTTCCCGCTGGACGAAGTGGAATGGGATTATCAAATCCTCGGCACCGCGGATACCGGCGAGCTGGAAGTGATGCTCATGGCGCTGAAGCTGGAAATTATCGACAGCCTCTCCACCGTGTGCAACGACCTCGGCCTGAAGCTCGCCATCGTGGACGGCTCCGCCGCAGCTCTCCGCAATTCTTTTATGCACAACTACGGCGAGCTCGAAGGCTGCTCGCTGTTGCTGGACGTTGGGGCCAAAACCTCCAACGCATTATTCGTCGAGGAAGGCGGTAAATTTTTCATGCGCAGCATCAACTTCGGCGCCAACGCCATCACTCAGGAATTTGCCCGCGAAAGCGGCCTCGACTGGGCGGCGGCCGAGGAATACAAGCGCGCCTACGGCTACGTCCACGTCACCAACACCGCCGAGCCCACCGATCCCTACCAAGCCATCGTCGTCAAAACCGCCCGCAACGTGATGACCCGCCTGCACCAGCAAGTGGCGCAAACCATCCAGTACTACCGCGCCCAGCAAGGCGGCTCCGCGCCCGTGCGGCTCTTCCTCGCCGGCGGCGGCGCGTCGATGCTCTACACCGCCGAATTTTTTCAGGAAAAACTCAACCTCCCCGTTGAATTCCTCAACCCCTTCCGCAACGTGGAGCTCGGCCCTGAAGTGGACCCCGAATCACTCGCCCGCGAAGCCCACAGCCTCGGCGAAATGGCCGGACTCGGCCTGCGCGCCACCACGGTGGGCATGACCGAATTCAACCTCCTGTCCAAGCGCGAAAAAATCAGCCGCCAAGTCGACAAACGCGGCCCCTACGCCATCGCCACCATCTTTTGCGCAGGGCTTATTTTATATGTATCCGGAGCCGCCCACCGCAGCATTTCGGCAAAAAATGAGGGCGGAATCAAAAAAATGGAGCAAGGGCTGGGGGACTTTGAAAAAACCGCAACCAAAATCTCAGACGTTGAGGGCCAATTATTCGATCGCAAAGGGAAGGCCGAAAAAATGGAGCGAATCCTACGCAGTCGATTTTATTGGATCGAACTGCTGAACTCCATTCAGGGCACATTGGATGATTCCGACGGCAAAATCCTGATTCTTACCAACCCCGACAAACTGATGCCCAAGAGCACCAATGTTGTGAATCAAATCAACGCCGAGAAAGTAGCCGAGGCGAATACCGCCGTGTGGCTGAAATCGCTCACCATGGCCCAGCCCGCAGGCAGTTCCGGCGGCAAACAAGGCGGAGGTTTCGGCAGCGGCGGAGAAATAGGAGGTGCCGGAGGCATCCCCAGTGGCGGAGGTGGTATGGGCGAAGGCGGCATGGGAGGCATGGGAGGCATGGGAGGCATGGGAGGCATGGGCGAAGGCGGCGGAGGCGGCATGGGTGAAGGAGGCATGGGCGAAGGCGGTGGAGGATCGAGCAAAGACGAATCCGTTGAAGTGATTTTCCTCAAACTGATGGCCAAAAACGTATTGGCCGATGCGGCCAATGGCCAGAAAGTGCGCACCCGTGAAACGTTGAATCGCGAATTTGCACAAATGATGGCCGAGCAATTTCAGAACAATGAGATGTTTAGTGATGATGCCACCCTCACCAAAGTGGACGGAAGGATTGCGATGAAAGAAATTGACGGCACCCGTTGGTTTGAATTTGTCATCCAATTGACATTGAAATATCCAATTGTGATGAAGGACAAGGCAGCGGAATAAACATGCAAAAAGAATTAATCAAATTTTATTTGAAGCGGCATATGCTGATTCTGGTGGGGCTGTTGTTGGCGCTTGGTTTTGTGGGGTATGGTTACAAATTCATGAACGATGCCGCAGCCGGCAGAGTTAAACAGGATGAAGCCTTTGAAACCGTGAAGTCGCGGCGCGAAAAAATTTCCAATCCCGATAACAACATCAAGATTGACGCGGCGAACATCGGGAAAATCCAAAACGAAGTAAATGATCTCGATCGGTTAATTGTCGAATCAGGAACGGTCATTCGCGCCGGGGTGGAGCATCAAGCGATGGCCGGCAATGATTTCACCACACACATGGTGAGCGTGATCAAGCAGCTCAACCGTGCGGCGGAAGAGCAACAGGTAAACCTCCCACGCGATCCGCGCAGCAAGAGTGACGTGCAGTTTACATATTACTTTACCTTTTTCGAGGTCATCACCAAAGAGAACGGTGTGAGTGAGGACAAAGTGGCCGAGCTTCAGGTACAATTGGAGGACGTGGAAACCATCATCAATATTCTGCTCAGAAGCCGCGTTCAATCCATCGAACTCATTCAACGCAACCGCGTCACCACAGAAGATGCGAGCGCTACCCGGCCGAACGATTATCTTGATGATCGAAAGAAATACACCAACTCCGTGGCGGTGGTGCGGCCTTATCGGATCAAGTTTCACTGCCTCAGCGGAGGCATTGCCAAATCACTCAGCGGGTTTGCGAGTGAGGAATTGTTTTATGTGGTGCGCAAATTTGAAGTCAAACAAGCCGGCGCAAACAGCGCCTCCAGCGGCGGCATGGGAGGCATGGGAGGCATGGGTGAAGGCGGCTTGGAAGGTGCGCCTGGTGGGGGCGAAGGCGGAGGCTTCGGCGCGGGTGCAGCACTCGGCGGAGGTGCAGGCGGGGGCGGCGCTCAGGCTGCGTCGGGCACTCCCAGTGTGCCGCTCACTCAGATGGAACAAGGAATTCTTGAAATTAGCGCAGGCCTTGCCACGCCGAAGGCTAAGAATATTATGCGCGAGCAATTACTGGAAGTGACTATAGATCTTGA
>CAUZWB010000054.1:0-9034 GCA_963583525.1 Verrucomicrobiia bacterium
GCCGGTTTCGTATGATTGCAGCCAAAATCACAAAAAAAGCGGCCCGAAGGCCGCTTGAATTGAGGTTGTATTTGTAGCGGGTTTTATGCGTCCGAACGGCCGGGGCGTTGTTTGCCTTTGCCTTCACCTTCGCGGCCGCCTGGGCGGACACCGGGGCCGCGTTGGGGGCGCTGGGATTGCATTTCCTTGAACTTCTTTTTCTGTTCGGCGGTGAGGATGGCCTCGATTTGTTTGTTGGTCTTTGCACGCAGCACGGTCATTTTTTCGCGCATCCCTTCGCGGTTGCCGCCGCTGAAGAGCTTCCGCATTTCCGTGCGCTGTGCGGTTTGGATTTCGGTGACCTTTTTCTTTTGGGCATCCGTGAGGTTGAGCGCGGCATAAGGATCACGACGAACGGCACCTCCGCCGGGGCGATCGGGGCGTTGCGGGCCTTTGGCGCGGATCTCTGCCAGTTTCTTTTTCTGTGCATCGGTGAGGATGGCATCAGTTTGTTTCTGAAACTTTTCACGCATTTCACCGAATTTAGCGCGCATGGCTTCACGGTCGCCGCCTCCGCCACGTAGTTCTTCAAACATCTTGCGCATTGTGGCGCTTTGTTCCTGCTGGAGGGCAGTCATTTTTTTCTGCTGCGCCTCGGTGAGGTCGAGTTGTGAATAGGGATTGAAACGGCTGAGGCCGCTGGCGGGGCGCTGTCCTTTGCCCTGGCCGGGACGGCCTTTGCCTTCGCCGGGTTGCGCTTGGCCGGTGGCAGCAATGAGCAGGCTACCAGCGATGAGTGCTGTTGCCAGCATTGTTTGTTTGGTTTTCATAATTTTGGATTGTTAATCGGTTCTGGAAAGCAGACGCGTCTGCGGCCAATGGGATACAAAAAAAGCGGCCCGAAGGCCGCTGTGATTGGTGAGGAATGAATGCCTATTTCTTCTCTGGCTTCTTGCCTTTGCCGGCTGGCTTGTTTTTGGCCACCAACTCTTTGAGCTTGGCTTGCTGTTCCTCGTTGAGGATTTCGTTCAGCTTGGCTTCAACGGTCTTGCGGTGTTCTTGGTATTTCGCGCGCCGCTCTTCTTTGGGCAATTTACGGATTGCGGCTGCTTTCGGGCGGTTTTCCTTCAGAAATGCGTTGAGCGTTTTCTTTTGGTCCGCGTTGAGGTCCAGCTGTTTTACCAAGGCCACGATGTTACGACCGGCTTTTTTCTTGGGGGCGTCTTTTTTGTCATCCGCCTGGGCAGTGCCGAGCGCGAGGGCTGCGGCAAATGCGAGCATCATTAGTTTTTTCATATTGTTTTTTCTTTCGGGGTTTAGGGTGAGAGGTGATTGTGACTGTTCAATCTACAGACGCGCAAGGTCAAAAAGCGTTACACTCACTATTACAGTTACACGATCGCCACCGGGTTTTCTAGTGTCCCGATGCCGGATATGTGGATGCGGATGAGGTCGCCCGCCTCCAGTGTGAATTCATCCGGCGGCACCACGCCGGTGCCGGTGAGCAGCATCGCGCCATGCGGGAAGGATTGGGAGCGGCAGAGGTAACCGGCCAATTCGTCGAATGAACGCTTGAGATTGTTGAGGCTGGTCTCGCCTTCAAAAACAGTTTCGTTTGCGCGGATGATTTCCACGCCGATGCTCCACGTGCGGGCTTCGGCTTCGGTGGGGGCGAGGACGAGCCACGGGCCGATGGCGCAAGAGCGGTCGTACACTTTGGCCTGTGGAAGGTAGAGGAGGTTTTCGCCTTCGATGTCGCGTGAGCTCATGTCATTGCCGATCGTGCAGCCGGCGATTTGCCCGCGCGAGTTGAGCACCAACGCCAGCTCCGGCTCAGGCACGCTCCAAGTCGCATCGGCGCGAATGCCGACGGGCTCATTCGGGCCCACTACTTTTTCGGGCAGCGACTTGAAGAAAATTTCCGGCCGCGCTGCATCGTAAACCAAATCGTACGCGCTGGCGTTGAAATCGCTTTCCTCCATGCGCGCCGTTTTGCTGCGCAAGTAAGTGACGCCTGCGGCCCAAACTTCCTGACGTTCCGCGGGCGCGAGCAAGGTTACTTCCGCCAGCGGGTAAGTCGGCAAATCCGTGAGTGCCTCCACGCGTGAAATGGCGTTGGCGTCCTCTAGCAATTCGGTGATGGAGGCGATGCCGCCCGCGGTGAGATCAGCAACGGTCGTTTCGTCGACAGTAAGGCCGATGCGGATTTCGTTGTCTTTTTGGAATCTGCAGAGTTTCATTTTTTTTACCACAGAGGTAAAAATCTCTGTGAAAATTATTTATGCCGAGTAATCCAAATAAACCGATTTCACGCGCGTGTAAAAGTCGATGGCGGTTTGGCCCTGTTCTTTGAAGTTGTTGGTGCTGGAATGTTTGACGCCGCCGAAGGGGGCTTGCAGGGCGAGGCCGGTGGAGATTTGGTTGATCTTCACGACGCCGGCTTCGATTTGGTCAGTATAACGCATCGCCATGGTGATGTCGCGGGTGATGATGGATGCGCTGAGGCCGTACTCGATGTCGTTCGCCAGCGCGATGGCTTCGTCGAAGTCGCCGCACTTCACCACGCCCACCACGGGGCCGAAGACTTCTTCCTGCGCGATACGCATCGAATTTTTTACATTGGCAATCACGGCGGGGCTCATAAAATGGCCGTGCTCGAGCTCGCCTTCGCCGAGGCGTTCGCCGCCCCAAACACATTCGGCACCTTCGTCGTTGGCGATTTTGATGTAATCGAGATTGCCGTCCAATTCGCTCGCGCTTACGGCGGGGCCCATCGTGATGCCGTCGTTCATCCCGTTGCCCACGGTGCGGGCTTGGGCTTCGGCGACGAGTTTTTCGGTGAATTCGTCTGCGACCTTTTCGTTTACAATCACGCGACTGGTGGCGGTGCAGACTTGGCCGGTTTGGCCGAAGCTGGCGAGGCCGACAATTTTTGCAGCGAAATCAAGATCCGCATCGGCCAAAACGATGGTTGGATTTTTGCCGCCCATTTCCATTTGCGCGCGGGTCATGCGCGGGGCGAGTTGCTGATAAATCCCGTGGCCTACTCCGTGCGAACCGGTGAAGGACAAGGCCTGCACGGCTTCGTGATTGGCCAGTTCATCACCCACTTCTTTGCCGCTGCCAACGACGACGTTCAGCACGCCCGCGGGCAAACCGGCTTCATCGAAAGCGCGCGCGAGCTCGAGTGCCATCGCGGGCGCTTGGGTGGCGGGCTTGAGCACGACGGTGTTGCCGCTCACTAACGCGGGCGCGAGCTTCCACGCGGGGAGGGCGATGGGGAAATTCCACGGAGTGATGAGCGCCACCACGCCGAGCGGCTCGCGTTTGGTGAAGAGCATGTTGTTCGGCAAATCATGCGGCATCACGCTGCCGCCGATGGTGTAGCTCAGCCCGGCCATGAACCGAAAAATATCGACCGTGCGGCCGACTTCCATTCCGGCTTCCACTTTGGTTTTGCCTTCCTCGCGACAAAGAATTTCCGCCAGCTCATCTTTGCGACCGGCGATGATGTTCGCCGCCGCACTGAGAATTTTCCCGCGAGCGGGCGCTGTCGTCGCGCGCCACGCGGGGAAGGCCGTTTGCGCGGCATCGATGGCGGCTTGCGCCTCGGCGCGTCCGCCCAGCGCGTATTCGGTGACCGCCTCGCGCGTGTCGGCGGGGTTGAGATTGGTAAACGTGTCGCCCGAAACGGCCGACACCCATTCGCCATTGATGAAATTTTTGTACTGCTTCATAAATCTGGAAGGCGCGAGTGTGCCGCAAGCATTGGGTCGCGGCAAGGTTTGGCTTGAACAGATTATGGCGGGTTATTTCGAGCGGTTGCGCAGGATGATTAGCGGCACGGGGTTTGCCTGCCAACGGACTCGAATGGCGGTGGGGTAGCCGCTCTCGGAGGGGCCGTTGTTGTATGCGCCGAGAACAATGTCCACATCACCGTCTCCATCGAGATCGCCGGCATCCATTGCCAACCAGCGACTGTCGGCGGCGGGCAGGGCGAGCGGAGTGAACTTCAGGGGTTGGTCTTGGCGAAGGAAAACAAACCCGCCGGCGGGGTCGCGTTGGTAGTCGGCAAAGAAGGCGGTGGAGGCGATGTCGAGATCGCCATCGCCATCGAAATCATGAGCGACGGCCCGGAACGCGCCGGGTTGTTGATAGAACAGCGCTTCGCGAAATTGATTGCGGCCGTCGTTCAAATGCAGTCGCACGCCGTGGTAGGGCTTGATGGGCGCGGGGTTGACCTCGCCGTTGTCACCATTGGTGATGAGCAAATCGGGGTGGCCGTCTTTATTGAAATCCAAGATTTCTATATGGGTATGGCCCCACGCGGGGTGGCGCTGGAGGATTTCGCGGTGGTCGAATTCTCCCGGTCCTGTGCTGATAAATAAATGAACGGCTTCACGCGCTTGGCCGGTGAGAATGGCGAAGTCCGGGATGCCGTCGTCATTGAAGTGGCCGCTGGCCACGCTGACGGAGCCGGGCTGGTTCAGCAACGGGTGGCGCTTGAATTTTCCGCCGGTATTTTCCAGCCAAAATGCGCTGCCGAGCAAGTGGCCGTATTCGCACACCACGAGGTCTTCGCGGCCGTCGTTGTTGAGATCCACGGGCAACACATCTGCCGGCCGGTGCAGGGGCGTTGGGAGGAGCGGAGTGGTTTTGCCTTGCTCCCATCGCACCAGCGCGCCGCGGGGATTGACCGACGGTCGGAAGCTGCCGATGAGCGTGCCCCAAGCGCCGGTATTATCGAGTTGCCAGCGGGACACTGACCCACCGGGATTGATGGGTTTACGCCACTTGCCGTCCGAGCCGAGCCGGTGCAGTGTGCTGGTGGGCTCGTGCGCGACCCATAGATGTTCCGCGCCAATGTTGACGTACATGCAATGCGCGTCAAACGGGGTGGCGGGTTGTTCCACTGCAAATAATTGAAGCAGTTCCGGCGGGTTGGGATTCAGAGTGATGGGTTTTTTGTATTCGGATTTTTCGATGTAATAATAGCAGACATCGGTCCACTGCTTCACTGACATTACCGGTGCGGACGGAAAAATATTGGCGGCCAGCACGCGTTCAAATCCATTGGTGGATGCCAGGCCGGTATGCGGCGGCATCATTCCCAGCCACGGCATCATCCGTTGGAGGGCGAGGTCCCAAATTTCACTGCTCAAAATTGAGGGCTCCGGCCGCACATGACAGCTGACGCACTGAGTTTTGGAAACCGCCTCCCCGTTTTTCAGTTGCTCCTGTTCGGCTGGGGAATGTTTATATTCGGGTGTGGGGTCGGGTGCGAGTGGCTTGGCCGGCGGGGAGTGGGTGCCGGTGATGCTCCATAAATTAACTTTTCCATCGAAGCCACTCACGGCCAAGCGTCCGTCGTTCGGATCCCAAGCCAAACTGTGGACCGCGCTGGCGTGGCCTCCGAGGCTATCGAGCAGCTGACCGGTTTCGGCGTTCCAAACATTGGCCGTGCCGTCATCGCTGGCGGTGGCCAGTTGTTTGTCATTCGGGCTCCATTGGATTAAATTTATGAAGCCGGTGTGGCCGCTCAATGTTTGCAATAACTTTCCTTGGCTGGGGTCCCAAACTTTTGCGGTTGTATCCCAGCTGCTGCTGGCTAACCGGTCGCCGGCCCGATTCCACGTCACACAATGAGCGCACGCTTGATGGCTGCGCAGGATGTGGAGCGAATGGCCGCTGGAGGCATCCCAAATCCGCACGGTGCGGTCATCGCTGCCACTGGCCAGGCGTTTGCCATCCGGATTCCATGTTGTGCTCCAGACGGCTCCCTCGTGCCCTGTCAGTGTTTGTGCCAACGCACCGAATTCTGCGTCCCATATTTTGATCGTGTTGTCGTTGCTTCCGCTGGCCAATCGTTTGCCATCCGGGCTCCACGCCACATTCCACACGGTGCCCGTATGCCCCTCCAGCAAGTGCAGCAGTTTGCCGTTTTCCGTATCCCAAATTCGTACGGATTTATCCGGGCTTCCGCTGGCCAATCGTTTACCGTCCGGGCTCCACGCGATGCAAAAGGCAACTGACGAATGGCCGGACAACGTGTGTTTGGGCCAAGTGCCGTCCCAAATTTTAATTTCCCCATCCCAGCCGCAGCTGGCTAAGTGTTTGCCATCCGGGCTCCAGGCAATTTTGTGGACCCGGTTTTTATGCCCGCGCATGGAGTGCAGCAATTTGCCCGTGTCGGCATTCCAATACTTGATGGAATGATCCCAGCTTCCGGTGGCAATTTGCTTGCCGTTCGGGCTCCACGCCACGCTCCAAATCGAACCCCGATGGCCTTGCAATGTGTGCAGCAGGCGCACCTCGCGCGTTGCAGATTTGCCGGTGGCACCGCCGTTGACAGGGTTCGGTTTTTTTACGGGCGGAGATGCGGGGGTCGCCGGCCGCTTTCGGCTGCAGCTTGAGAGGCCAATTAACAGTGCCGCCCCAAAAATGATTATTCGTTGCATCATCAGTGTTGTTTAGAGCAGCGCGTCCGCTTTGGCAGCGAAGATGAAGTCAGCTTCGTTGAGGCCGTCAATTTTATGGGTCCAGATGGTGATGCGGACTGTGCCCCACGCGAGGAAGATGTCGGGATGATGGAAAATTTCTTCGGCCAACGCGCCGACTTGGTTGGTGAAGGCCAGTGCCTCGGCGAAGTTTTTGAAGCTGTATTCTTTTTCAAGATGATGCCCGTCGATGACGTGCCAGTCGTTGCCGAGTTCGGAGGCCAGTTGTTCCAATGCCTCGCCCGCGAGCGGCGGCACGCCGCCTTGGCAGGGTTTGCATTCGCGTTGGGAGAGGCTGCAGATTTCTTCGCTCATAATTACGCCGGGTGTGCGGGCTTGTTTTGTTGCGTGGGAAACGTAAACTGTTTGCCGCGTATGGCCGAGCGGAAAAAGCATCGAATCTTGTATGACGACGAATGCTGGATGTGCACGTTCCAAATGCGCCTCCTCACGTGGCTGGATTGGTGCGGGGTGGCGCGGTTGGTGCCCGCATCGGATCCGGAGTGTCTCAAGCTCGCGCCGGGGCTGACGCGGGAGGGGCTGATGGAGGCGATTCATTGCGTGGGCGCGGACGGCACAGTGCTGCGTGGCGCGCGCGCGTTGCGCTTCATCGGGCTGCGAATGCCGCTGCTGGTGCCGATGGCGTTGGTGCTTTGGGTGCCTGGAATTATCTGGATCGCCGAGGTGATTTACGCCTGCGTGAGCCGTAATCGGCATCTCATCAGCAAGGTTTTTGGCTGCAAAGGGGCCTGCGAAATCATGCCTCAACGCCAACGCGAAGGGGAAACAACCACGAAACCAGCGGAAAAATGACCGAAATTCACGCTTGCCAAGCTCCCTGTGGCTGTTAGATTCCCCGCCCCGATTTATGAAGACGGACATTCATCCTGATAAATACCGCCCGATGGTTTTTCGTGACACGAGCAATGGTGACGAATTCCTCACCCGCTCCTGCGCGCCCACGAGGGAAACAACCACCTTTGAGGGCGAGGAATATCCGCTGTACCAAATGGGCATCAGCAGCACCTCGCATCCCTTTTACACCGGCCAACAAAAATTTGTGGATACCGCCGGCCGCGTGGACAAGTTCCAACAACGTGCCGCCAAGGCCAAAGCCATCGCCGAGGCCCGCGCCGCTAAGACGAAAAAATAGCGAATCCCTTTTTACCGCCCGCCCGGTTTGCGCCGTGGCGGGCGGTTTCTTTTTCCCGCCTTCATTGGATGGACCTGCAACCGCACATCGAAAAATTCGCCGCCCGCATGGCTGAGGTGGAAATTGACTTGGGTGATCCGAAGGTGTTCGAAAACAACCGGCGCGCGCAGGAACTTGGCCGCGAATATTCGCACCTGAAAAATTTGGTGGCCAAAGGTGAACGTTTCTTAAAAGCACGCGAAGAATTGGCGGAAAATCAGGAACTGGTCGATGGCGGTGATGAGATGGCCGAGATGGCTGCCGAAGAAATCGTGCGCTTGGAAACTGAAATCCCCGCGCTCGAAAAAGAAGTGGAACTCGGACTCGTGCCGCCCGACCCCGCCGATTCGCGCAACACGATTATCGAAATCCGCGCCGGCGCCGGTGGCGATGAAGCCGCGCTTTTCGCCGGTGATCTCTTTCGGATGTACACCCACTACGCCTCCGCCCAAGGCTGGAAGCACGAATCGATGAGCAGCAGCGGCGCGGATATGGGCGGCTACAAGGAAATCATTTTCAGTCTCTCCGGCGAAGCAGTTTACAAGCAAATGAAATTCGAGAGCGGCGTGCATCGCGTTCAGCGCGTGCCGGCCACCGAGGCGAGCGGGCGCATTCACACCAGCACGGTTACCGTGGCGGTGTTGCCCGAGGCGGAGGAAGTGGACATCGAAATTAAACCGGAAGAACTGGAAGTCTCGGCCACACGCGCCAGCGGCCCCGGCGGCCAAGGCGTGAACACCACGGATTCCGCCGTGCAAATTGTCCACAAACCGACGGGCCTCATCGTGCGTTGCTCGGATGAACGCAGCCAAATCAAGAACCGCGCCAAGGCGATGAAAGTGCTGCGCTCGCGTTTGCTCGATCAAAAGCTCGCCGAGGAAAACGCCAAGTACGCCGCCGAACGCAAGGCGCAAGTGGGAACTGGCGAACGCAACGAACGCATCCGCACCTATAATTTCCCGCAAAGCCGCGTGACCGACCATCGCATCGATCTTACGATGCACAGTCTGTCCACATTCATCGAGGGCGACATCGGCGAGATGATCGCGCCCCTCATCCAAAATAACTTGGAGGAAAAACTCGCCGCCCTCCAAGCCTGATGCAACCGCGCGCCCTCATCTTCGACTGCGACGGCACTCTCGCCGACAGCATGCCGCTGCATTGGCGCGCGTGGAACGCCGTCTGCCAACGCAACGGCATTGAGCTTTCCGAGGCGCGCTTTTACAAACTCGGCGGCGTGCCTTCGCAAAAAATTCTTGCGATGCTCAAACAGGAACAAGGTCTCGACGTTGATCCTGCGGAAATTTCCCGCCAAAAAGAAGAGGCCTACTTACCGCTGATGGCGGAGGTGAAATTGATTGAACCC
>CAUZWB010000055.1:0-8940 GCA_963583525.1 Verrucomicrobiia bacterium
CGGACCACCACCGCAAAGTGAGTCTGCTTCATGCCCGCCACCCTACGCCTCACCGGCTCTGGTGTAAATGCTGTTGGGCCTATTGCGAAAACAATCTGTCCGCGTCAACGCGTCCACGTTTTGCCCGCAAGAATCGGTGGGCCACCCCCCGCCCCCCTCTCTGCACAAATCTGCACAACTTTCTGTTCATATTCATTCACTTCTACGCCCGAATGACGGTTTGGCACATTGCCTTTGCAAGTGAAAGAATATGTGCTAAATATGCATGCACATGAACGCAACGTACGCCTGCAAGAACGCGGGCTGTACAGGTTCGACTCCTGTCGTGGGCACCATTTTTGTGGATCACTTTTGTATTTCTGTTTTGGGGATTGATCCAATTCTTTGCATTTTTCATAAAATGGACCCTTTGTTTCGGTTTTTGGCTGAAAATCTTCGTTTTTGGCCTTGTTTGCCATTGCGTATTCGGGCGGATGATGGCACGTTCTGTCTGTGAAGAAGCCCCCCCCAATGGGCTTGGCTACTGTGGCCGGCCTGAATCTGGGTATCTTATGTGCCTTGGGTTTGGTGTGTGTGACGTGGTCTGGTTGCTCGGATGACGCGGCGGCTGAGCCGACTGATGGCTCGGAGGCTCGGGGGATTCCGGTCGGGGAGTTTGATCTATTCGCTAACCTCATCCACAACATCGACAAGGCGCAGGCTGACTATGATGCCGCTAAGAAGCATGGAAACCGGGCAATCATCCGTAATGCAGGCGCGTTGCTTGCCGAGCAACAGCAAATTCTGACGCAGCTCTATGTGGATAAGCATGGCGTGCGAACGGTTGCCAACTGGGCGGAAATGGTGAGAGCTGCTTCTTCTGCCCCGAGTGCATTGATTGAACGGCCCCCATCACTTCAGGAGCTGGAGGAACGGCTGAGCAAACTCGGCGCGCTCGGGTTGATGGATGAGGAGGGCAATATGTATGATCTCAACTGCGCCAATATTAAATTGCCCGCTGATTTGGTGAAGCATTTTGGGCAGTTTAAGCATCTTAAAAACCTAAACCTATCGGCCACGGGCATGGCGGATAAGGATCTGGCGCATCTGAAATCATTGAAAAATCTTCACACTCTGAACCTCAGCCGCAATCCCATCCACGGCATCGGCCTGCAGCATTTGAAGGAGATGGCCGTTCTGGAAGTGTTGAATCTCAGCAGCACGATGCTCAATGACCAGGCGTTGCCGCACTTGGAGGGCATCAATCACCTCAAAAAAATTCGTGCCTTAAATCTGGAGTCCACGACCTTAACCACCAAAGGTTACGAACGGGTGACGCGGCTCTTCCGCCGGGCGAATGTTCGGTTCTAGTTTTTAATTGGCGCGGTTGGGCCGAAGCACGGCTGCGTTTTTGCCTCCACTCAGGATTCCGCCGTCGCTTTCCATGTGCGCCTTAACAGCGCTGGAAAGATCTTCGTCGGTTGCCTGTTTCACGCTACCATCGGATAACAAATAGGTTCCTTGCGAAGCATCCAAGCCATTCATCAGGTAGTACTTGCCTCCGCCGGTGCGCACATAGGCCCGGAACCCTTCCTTGGCCGGGCTTTCGTCTTTCAGTTCGGGCTCGTCTTTGGCGATGGCGACCGGGTCGCTCCAGGTCCCGGCGCTGGAGTGGTTCAGCTCCAAATGCATGTGGTCGCGGCTGCCCACCACTTGATAATTTTGGTATGCCGCCATGAATACCCGACCGTCTGGACGGACGTATGAGGTTTTGCCGTTTTTCATTTTTGCATCTCCTGCCGCGTTCCGGGTCACGGCCAGAATGCTGGAGGGCACTAGGGAATCGCCCCCCATGCAGATGCCGTAGCTCTGTGCCTTGTGAGATAAACTATAATAGTTGCGCACCCCCGAGGTGGGCCCGCCGAGGCTTTTGCTCCAAGAGGCTTCCCATCCGTACACGTTGACCTGGCCCTGCCAGTTGGCGCTAGAGATGCCCCAGCCCTGCTTGCCGTTCGGGCCCGTCTCGCGGTGTTGAATGCCATTGTCGCGTTTGCACGCGGGGTCGCACGGAGAAAGTAATGTTTTTACTGAATCCAAGGAATCCATCAACGGGGGCAAATACCAAAGGTATTGAATGTAGCGCGACAAGCTCCAGCTTGGGTTTAGATTGGTCCAATTTTTTTCATCCGAATAACGCGCGCCATCCAGTGAATCTTTATAAGCGTGTCGGCCGTCCTCAGCGGTTAACATCCACGGAAAGCAATCCTCATAATCAATCGCCGTTGTGGTAAAGCCCTGACCGATCGTTTTCATGTTGCTCGCGCATTTCAGGCGGTTCGCTTTGCGTTTTGCTTTGGCTAGTACCGGCAATAGCATACTGGCCAAGATGCCGATGATGGCGATCACTACCAGTAATTCGATTAACGTGAAACCACGATTTGCTTTTTTCATTTTGTGGGGATTCCTGAAAAGGGTTGGCCGCTCGTTTGGGGCGGTTTCTTGTAAGCAGATTTCATGCCGTTGTCTCATAAAGTTTAATCCTCTATTTTTACCCAAACCCAGCCTGCCAACCTCAAAACCTCCAAAGAAACCGTCAATTTCCACGCATTCATCACAATTTTCACGCACGCCCCTTGCCTCCAAATGATCCCCACGCTATTCTCCGTCCATGAAGCACACCCTTTTGTGGAGCGCCCTGCTCCTTTCCATCTCACTCTCCGCTGCCGAGAAGAATTTCAAACCGATTTTCAATGGCAAGGACCTCACCGGGTGGACCCAAAAAGGCGGCAAGGCAAAGTACGCGGTGAAGGACGGCACCATCATCGGCACCGCCGTGCACGGCACGCCCAACTCATTTCTCTGCACCGAGAAAATTTACGGCAACTTCATACTCGAATACGAATACCACTGCGACAACCGCCTCAACTCCGGCGTGCAAATCCGATCCAATGTTTTCAATCAAAAAACCGCCGTCAAAATCGGCGACGGCAAAACCCGCACCATCCCCGCCGGACGCGTCCACGGCTACCAAGTGGAGATCGACCCCAACAAACCCGACCGCATGTGGAGCGGCGGCATCTACGATGAAGCCCGGCGCGGCTGGCTCTACCCCGGCCTGCGCGGCGGCAACGCGGCCGCCTTCACCAAGGCCGGCCAAAAAACCTACCAACCGGAGAAGTGGAACAAAGTCCGCGTCGAATGCCGTGGCGATTCCATCAAAACCTGGCTCAACGGCACCCCCCGCGCCGACTTCAAAGACACCCTCACCGCCCGAGGCTTCATCGGCCTGCAAGTTCACGGCATCGGCGGCAACCCATCCCTCGCCGGCGCCAAAATCTGCTGGCGCAACCTACACATCCGCGAACTGAAATAATCCGTCAGTGAATCTCAAAAACAAAATCGCCCTCATCACCGGCGCCTCCCGCGGCGTCGGCGCCGCCACTGCATTGCAGCTCGCCCAAGCCGGCTGCCGCGTGGCCATTAACCACCGCCAAACCGCCGACCGCGCCGAAGCCGTCGCCACCCAATGCCGCGAAGCCGGAGCCGAAGCCATCGTCATCCAAGGCGATGTGGCCGAAGATTCCGCCTGCCGCGCGATGGTGCAAAAAACCATCGAAGCCTTTGGCGGGCTCGACATCCTCGTCAACAACGCCGGCACCACCCGCTTCATCAACTTCCCCGACCTCGACGAAGTGCGCGACGAAGATTGGGACCGCATCTTTGCCGTCAATTTAAAAGGCCCATTCCAAACCACCCGCGCCGCTCGCGAGGCACTGGCCGCAGGCGAAGGCGGCGTCATCGTCAACACCGCCAGCATCGCCGGCCTCGTCGGTGCCGGCAGCTCCATCCCCTACTGCGCCAGCAAAGCCGCCCTCATCGTGATGACCAAATCCCTCGCGCGCACCCTCGGTCCCGCCATCCGCGTCAACGCCGTCGCCCCCGGCTTCATCGAAGGCGAATGGCTCCAGGCCGGCCTCGGCGACAACTACGAAAACGCCAAACAAGCCCGCGCCCAAAGCGCCATCCTCGGTGCCGTCAGCACCCCCGACGATATCGCCGGCGGAATCCTCGCCATGATCACCGCCCCCAAAACCACCGGCCACACCCTCGTCATCGACGCCGGCGACACCCTCGGCCCGCGCATCGCCGGTGGCATGTAAAACCCACTCCTTGCGTGCGGTCATTTTTCGTGGTTTATTGGGGGCAGACACCATGTCGCATTATATGATTCATGCTGGCGGTGCGGGCTTTTTGCTGGCGCTGGCGCTTAACCACTTGGCGGGCAATGATTGGGGACCCTCGATCATGCGCGGCTGCGTAGCGGCGCTGGCGTTTGCGATGGTGGCGCGTTGGTTTATGCGCGGGGTGTTCACGGAATTGCACTTGAGCTTGTACGAGCAACAAGTCGCCGCGCAACAACAGCCCGCACCCGGGGCAGAAGCGGAAGCAGGCGACGCTCCGGAACCGGGCGCGGATGCCTAAGCGACGGCGGGGCAAACTGCTTTTTCATTCCATTCTTTCCCAAACACATTCCCAAACTTTGGCTTGCGCCGGGGCGGGCCTTAGGCACAATGGCGGCGAACCGTTTTAAACCTCACAACCCCTACGGAAGAAATCTATATTCTCATGAAAAAAATCCTCTTTTCTATTCTCACCTGCAGCCTGCTGATGCCTGTTGTGGCGGAAGATAAAATCCCGCGCCAGCCTTCGCCCAAGGGTGCGAAAGTGATGATCATTTTCCCGCGCGAAGGCAAGACGGTAAAGGGCCCGGTGCGGGTAACCTTTGGCCTCAAGGGAATGGGCGTGTGCCCGGCGGGGTTGGTGCTTCCTGATGGTAAGCCGATGCCGAACACGGGGCATCATCATTTGTTGATCGACACTGATAAGCTGCCGGCGATGGGTCTGCCGATGGTGGCTTCGGATACGCTAAAGCATTTTGGCGGTGGCCAAACGGAGGTGACGCTGGATTTGCCGCCGGGCAAACACACGTTGCAACTGGTGTTCGCGGATTACGCGCACATCCCGCACAACCCGCCGTTGGTGTCCGAGAAAATCACCATCATGGTGGCACCCAAGGGCAAGAAGAAGTAGCTCTATTTTTTAAAACAGGCGGCGGAATTTTCCGCCGTCTTTTTTTTGCCCTGTTTACCCTGTATTGATTATTAGTTGCGCAGCATTTTCCAGCTCCACAGGTAACTGACGGTGCCGAGGATGATGAAGACCACGCCCACGCCGCCGATGGGTTTCAGGTGTGGAGCCGGTTCGGACGCCACGCCGTTGGCCATGAGCACGATGCCAAATAGGAACATCACCACGCCGCCATTGCGCATGCGGACTAATGCCAGCCGGCGCCCGTCAGTGGAAGGGGAGGTGCCGCGCTCGGGATCCGCCCAACGCCGGGGTTCTGGCCGAGGCGCATCGCAATATGGGCACAGCTCGCGGTCGGCAAGTACGGTGCGTTTGCATTCGGGGCATTTGCGCGTGCGCGCCATGGGCGGGAGCGTAGCGCCCGGCAGACCCCGAGCCAATCCCGGAAATCGCGTGCGTCACAGGTTTTTTCGGTGTAAATTGCCTTCGTCCCCTCGGAGCTGCCCGAATATAAGCCGCACAAGTTATTCACGGCACGGAATTTGCTGTGAATAACCTTGCCTCCCGGCCGCTAAACACCTCTTGTTTGGCGGAAAAATTGGGGGTTTGCGTTAAAACATGAAAAAGATGCCGAATGATAGCTGGTTTGCCGGATCGCTCCGGGTCGGTTCTTTTGCCGCTGTGGTGGCGGCGATGCTGGCGTTGGCGGGATGCCAATCCGATTCCGCCGGTAAGGACGTTGGCGAGCGGATGGTGGAAGCCAAGTTTCTGGCGCGGCTGGATATTAACCGGCTGCCGCTGGACATCGATAGTGCCGAATGGGATTCGGCCCTGTACTTTGCGGTGAAGTCCACCGCACGCGATCATTACGCGGATGATTTCAACTCGAGTACATACCAAATCGCCGACGGGCAAACCACGATTTTGGCCGGAGCATTTGAAACAGAACCTTTCACCGGGCGCATCACTCTTAATCACGGCGACGGCACCGAGCATTTGCTGGCGCACGTATTCAAGGGGCGTTTGGTAAACACCGCCACCATCACCGATGCCACTGGCCAGCGCCGCACAACGATTGCTTATGATGACCGCGGCAGCGCAAAGCAGACGCAAGAATGGGACGCCAACGGAACGATGACCACTTCAATCGATCATCAGGCCGGCACCACAACCGACCCCGTCGGCGGCACGCCCACGCCCCCCACGCCCCCCACGCCCCCCACGCCCCCCACGCCCCCCACGCCCCCCACGCCCCCCACGCCTACGACTAATCCCAACTTGCCCGCAAAGTTCCTTGAATTTAGCCAAGTGGAAATTCGCGGCTGGCTGGTGTTTGATAAATCGGAAATGTTTTTTCCTTACGATGGCGCGCTCGTTGCGTTTCACGATCAGGCAAAGAAGCAACTCGCCCGGGTGGAAAATTTTTCGGGAGGCAAGCCGGTCGGCAAGATCACGTGGTGGCATCCCAATGGCCAGATACATTTCGAGGCAGATTATGTGGATGGCGAGCCCGAAGGATTAGCCACCTGGTGGCGCAGTGACGGCTCCATGGAGTATCAGGCATTTTGGCACGACGCAAAACTGACCCGCGCCACTACATGGGATTTGGCCGAAACCGAAAATGGCAAGGTGCTCAACGGTACCGGCACTTTGATTTTTTTGCATGCGGATGGCTCGAAACGGCAGGAAGCCATTTATGCCGACGGCGCGTTATCTGATGAACATTGGTGGGATGACGAAGGCAACGCGTTGCCGAATGCACCCACATTTTTCCGCGTGGATCGCCCGCGCATTCAGTCCACTCCCTAACCCTTGTCAACCGATCGCGGCGGCTGAACGGCTCCGCAAGATGGAGGTTGGATTGTTGCATCGAGCGATCATCGCAGATCGCGCTGGATGAGGATAACCTTGTTTGGATTGCCTCCGGTGAGCACTTTGCAGAGCCCGCGCTTGCCGTTTTTTTCTCCCATCAGAATGCGTTTGCCTTTGGCGTCCAAAACGAAACAGGTGATATAATACGACATTCCGGGCTTGATGGTGGCCGCATCGCCCACGATGAATTTCGTCTTGGTTTCGGTGCCGGCGTTGTGGCTGTACTTTTTTTGGTTAAACTTGCCGACAAGGTCGGCTGCTTTGCCAGCAATGAAGGGATGGTATTCGTACAGGCGAATTTCCAGCTCCAATCCCGTGAAGGCGTTCCCCTCCTTGGGAGTATGGACGACGCCGGTGACTTTGGCGGGCTCCGCCGCAGACACTGCGGGTAACACAAAAAGTTGAACTGCCAACGCGAGCAGTACGGTTGATAGAGCGGATTTCATCGGCGTGGGATCCGGGGAGCCTTGGGCGGTGCAGGTTGGATTCGGATCGCGTCGGTTCGGTTCGGATCAGGCTCCACAAATCCTCTCCCAACAGGGGGGTGACCGGGCGCCGCACCGGGTTCGGCATGCGGCAATGGCTGCGGATGGTCACCCGGATCGACGGGCTCAAAGACAAGCCGGGTGATGGGTTTGGGTTTGCCGTTGTGAATGACGGAGGCGGTGACGGATTTCAACTGCCACACTTGGCCGGTTTGGGTATCGAGCTTGAGCACGATGGGCACAGATTTGCCGTTCTGTTGAATTTGGGCGGAGATGATTTGATATCGCCCGGGCATGTCGGGCATAAACCCCGGCATGATCATTCCATCGGGCCCCCCCGGAAAGAATTCCTCCGGATCATCGGGCATCGGCTCAGGCACAGGCGGCTGAGCAAGGCCGGGCAGGATTTGCACGCGCGGACGATCTTGCGCGGTGGCGCTAAATACAAAGGCAATGGCCAGAATGGGAATAAGCAGGGTCTTCATCATCATTGAATTGGACGTCAGTGTGCCGGATTTCCCCCTCTTGAAAAGCAAATACACAGGAAAAATGGGTAAAGCCGAGCCTAACAGAAAGCATGCTCCAAATGAGCACCTGTGTCTTTCGGGGTTACTGGTATGCCCGGCGGTACTGGAAACCCTTATTCCCGCGGTGAAACCACTTTACCTTAAAAAATCGTGCCCCTCCCAAGGCGCGAGAACCTGATGATCGGCGGGCGGCACGTCAAATTATTTCTCAAAAAGCGCTCTTTTTTATTCACAACGGTGGATAATTCCCGTTGACTTGCACGGGTTGAACATTGCACCGAAACAGTACGTCTATAAAATTGGGTCAGGCACGCAACTGGTCGTGCGCCGACCAAGGAGTTAACCAATGTTGCAGTCAAACAATACAGACACGCCATATCTGTTACATCACCTCATCATTCATGGGGTGTTGGCGGTGGTATTTTTGACGGTCGGCTGGCTATTCCCCGTGCAGTACAACACGCTGCACGCCGACGCACTGGCACAAGCAGCTGTAGAGGAAGGGCAAACTCTTGAACAATTCCGTGATCAACTTGGCGAAGCCAGCGGTCCGCTCGGTGCCGCGCCCTTGATCGACCTTGCCGCCAAGCAACTGGAACAACCTACCCCCGCACCGGAAAAGCAGAAGACGCTCCAAACCGCTCCGGCTCTCAAACCCTTTTTTAGCCCCAGCCATCGACGCACTGTGAGGACGCAGTTGGGAACCCAGAATGAACGGGTGAATCGATTGCTCTCTTTGGAAGGCCAAGCCGGCAACTACGCTGCGTCCATCATCCTCGCCGCCGTTCTCGAAGCCAATGGAAAATTTCATCAGGACCTAAACCTGCAACTCCATCGCCTCGGGCAGGATGCCAACGCCGGTGAGCTGCACGAAGCGCTCCACTCCTTCACCCTGCTCGCCAGCCGACTCACCCAGCCGCAACTCAGCCAATTGATGCGCGACACCGAAAGCACGCTCACCCTCATGCGTTTGGCAAAAATTGCCAAAC
>CAUZWB010000056.1:0-8785 GCA_963583525.1 Verrucomicrobiia bacterium
CCGCGTGGAGCATGTTTGAAGGCAGCAGCCTCCCGCTCGCCGCGCTTTCGGCCGTGGCACTGATTGCGCTCATCAAGTACCGGCACCATTTTGAAACCCACACCCCCACCGGCAAACTTGCACTCGGATTGCTCATCGGCGGGATCCTTGGCAATCTCATCGACCGGGTGGCGTACCAACATGTGATCGATTTTATAAGATTTTATATTATCCGTAGCGATGGCACACCGCTGGGCTATCCCGCCTTCAACATTGCGGACATGGGCATTTGTGTCGGAGTCGGATTGCTCTTCCTCCTTGCCTGGCGCGAAGGAACGCCGGACGAAGAGGACAAAGAGGAAAAAAAAGAAACCGAGCAGGATTCCTAAACCATGGGCGGCCCCATCTTCATCGCCGGCCCCACCGCTAGCGGGAAAACCGGCGTGGCTCTCAAGGTGGCCCAACGGATCGAAGGGGAAATTATTTCCGTTGATTCAATGCAGGTTTATCGCGGGCTAAACCTAGGCACAGCAAAACCCACGGGCGAAGAACGCACGAGTGTCCCGCATCATCTCATCGACATTCTTGATTTAACCGAATCCTTCGACGCCGCCAGTTTTGTGACGCACACCGAATTGTTGATCGAAAAAATAAAAAGACCAATTTTTTGTGGCGGAACCGGTTTGTATTTCAGCGCGTGGCTTGAAGGCTTGGGCGATGCGCCGCAAGCGAACGCAACGATGCGGACGGAGTTGGCAGCGATTGATTTGGAAACGCTCGTGGCCGAATTGCTTGAGCGCGACCCCGCCACACACGCGACCATTGATCTTCAAAATCGAAGACGCGTGGTGCGTGCGGTTGAAGTGATTCGCCTCACCGGCAAACCCTTTTCCGAACAGCGCGCCAAATGGACCGGCCAAGTGCCGCCAAATTTTTTCCTGCTCGAGCGCGACCGCGATGATTTGCGCCAACGCATTGACACACGCGTGGATGCGATGTTCGACGCCGGATTGGTCGAAGAAACTTGTTCGCTGCGCTCAACGTTGGCGGGCAATCCCGTCGCGCAACAAGCCCTCGGATATCGACAGGTTATTGGGCACCTCAACGGCGAACAAGGCTTGCCGGAAACCGTCGCGTTGGTTAAATCACGCACATGGCAATTCGCTCGCAGACAAATGACGTGGTTCCGCAAACTGCACGGAGCACAAACGCTGATCGTGCCCGGCAACGAGTCGGCGGCGCACACAGCGCAACGACTGATTGATCAACTTACGTGAAAGCCCTCGCAGAACAAATCGGAGCCACGGAACGCGTCTTTCTCATCGGCGCGGAACTGCACAATCGCACCGACGCGGACCTCACTGAAACGATGGCCGAACTGGCCGAACTCGCCCGCACGGCTGGCGCGCAAATCATCGGCGAAGGCACCCAACGCCTCGATCGTCCCCATGCCGCCACCTTCATCGGCAAAGGCAAGGCGAACGAATTTGCAGAGGAATGCAAACTAGGCGACGTCGACACCGTCATTTTTGATGACGAACTTTCGCCCGCCCAAACGCGAAACCTCGAGCGCGTGTTCGATTGCAAAGTGCTCGACCGCACCGCGCTCATCCTCGACATCTTCGCCCAACGCGCTCGCACGCGGGAAGGCAAAATGCAAATTGAGATGGCGCAGCTGCAACACATTCTGCCGCGCCTCACGGGTTTGTGGACGCACCTTTCGCGACAGAAAGGCGGTATCGGAATGCGCGGCGATGGCGAGAGCCAGCTCGAGGTGGACCGCCGCCGAATCCAGGATCGCATCTCCAAACTGCGCCGCGATTTGAAGGAGGTCAAACGCGTGCGCTCAACCCAACGCCAAGGCCGCCAGCGCAGCCAATGGCCGCTGGCATCCATCGTGGGCTACACCAACGCCGGCAAGTCCACGCTGCTCAACGCGCTCACCGGCGCGGAGGTGTTGGCCGAGGATAAACTCTTCGCCACACTTGATCCCACCACGCGACGCATCAAATTGCCGACCAATCAAAACGCGCTCCTCAGCGACACGGTCGGCTTCATCCGCAAGTTGCCACATCAACTTGTGGAATCATTCAAAGCCACGCTCGAGGAAGTGGTGGAGGCGGATTTGTTGTTGCACGTCGTCGATGTCTCCAGCGAATCGGCCGCCGACCAAATCGGTTCAGTCAATGAAGTGCTCAACGAAATTGCTGCCGCCGACAAGCCGACGCTGATGGTCTTCAACAAAATCGACCAACTCCCCGAAAGCAATGGCAACCTCCATTGGTTGTCCGAATACCCGCACGCGGTGAGTGTCTCCGCCAAGACCGGCGAAGGGCTCGACGAGCTGCAAGCCGAGCTGGGCATGATGCTGCGGCCAATTCGTCCGTGCCTTGAGCTGCAAGTTCCGGCCAGCGACGGCGCCACGCTCGCCCGCATCCGCGCCCTTGGTCAAGTAGACGAGGAACGCTACGAAGGCGACACCGTCCACCTTAAAGCCCGCATCCCCGATCACGCCCGAGCGGAGTTTACGCGGTTCACTCGGTAGGGGCGCGGTGCGCGAGTCCGTGGACACGCACAGCGTGGCCCTACCAAAAAACACTTGCCGAATATAAAAATAGGATCATTCTCCCCCCGTGACCCATTCAACACGCATCAAGGATTTGCCAAATCGCGAGCGCCCGCGCGAACGCTTGGCCGAGCTGGGCCCCGACGCGCTTTCCGACGCCGAGTTGATTGCCATTTTGTTGCGCACCGGCCTTCAGGGAAAATCTGCAGTGGATGTGGGCGCGGAATTAGTCCACCAATTCAGAACCCTAAGCGCTCTATCCCAAGCCACGTTGGGAGAATTGCAAACCATCAAAGGCATCGGGCGCGACAAAGCCATTGCTCTGCAAAGTGCCTTCACGCTCGCCCGCCGAATGGCAGCGGAAATTCACGACGCCGCGCCCAAGCTCGACACGCCCGGATCCGTTGCCGATTTTTTGCGGGAAGAATGCCGCCCATACGAGGTCGAACATTTTTATGCCATCTTCGTGAACACCCGCCGCCGTCTCATTCGCAAAGTGCATCTCACCAATGGCACGCTCGACGCCGCCATTGTCCACCCGCGCGACGTTTTCCGCCATGCCGTGGCCGCCAATGCCTCCGCTGTCATTCTCGTACACAATCATCCCAGCGGCGACCCCACGCCCTCCAAAGCCGACATCACCGTCACCCGCGATCTCGTCCGCGCTGGCCAGCTCCTAAAAATCGAAGTGCTTGACCACGTCATCCTCGGCCAGCGATCCACAGATCGCGAGCGCGATTATTTTTCACTGAAGGAGCACGGGTACATTTATCAATGACCAAGAACCAATGACCAATTTCCGAATTTAAATAATCCAATTTGGGGCTTGGGGTTTGGTCATTCCTTGGGTATTGGATTTTGGTCATTGGTCATTCCACGCCCATTCTTATGATTCACCCCACCGCCATCATTCACCCCAAAGCCACGTTGCACGAAACCGTCTCCGTGGGCCCGTACACCGTCATCGACTCTGGCGTGACGGTGGGCGCGGGCTGCGTGATTGGGCCGCACACGCATCTCACGGGCGAAACCACGCTCGGCAAAAACAATCGCATCCACGCAGGCGCGGTGATTGGCGATGCGCCGCAGGATTTGAAATACGCGGGCGAACCCACGCGAATACGCATCGGCGATGATAATGTGATTCGTGAGTGCGTCACGCTGCATCGATCCAACTCGCCCGAAGAGGATACAGTCATCGGCAGTCACAATTTTTTTATGGCGGCCAGTCACGTGGGCCACAACGCGGTGGTGGGTGAACACAACATTTTCGCCAATGGCGTGCTCGTGGGGGGGCACGCGATCATTGGCGATCGCGTATTTCTTTCCGGCAATTGCGCCGTGCATCAATTCGTGCGTATCGGCACGCTGGCGATGATGCAGGGCAACGCGGCGGTGAGTCAGGATTTGCCGCCCTTCACGATGGAGTTTGGCGTGAACAAATTATGCGGCCTCAACACCGTCGGCCTCCGGCGCGCGGGCATCAGCGCGGAAGAACGCACCGAGTTGAAGGCGTGCTATCGGCGCGTTTTTTTAGAAGGCGAAAAGGCGGCCGAATTGTTGAAAGAAACCGTGGGTGTCCGCACGCGGGAATTGCTGGAATTCATCACCGCCAGCAAACGCGGCGTATGCGCGCACGTCAGCCGCAAGGCGGGTTAAGCCACCGACACCAAAGGCTTGCGGATCAACCGGCCTTGGACCCGGATGCCGGGCAGGCGGGTTTCGGTGATCTTTGCGCCTTCGGCGGGCTTGGATTCGCTATCGAGCATGCCGTGCTGTTCGGCGTCGAAGGCGGCGTCCACATCTGCTTCAAACGCGATGAGCCCCACGCGCTTGGCGAGGGTGCGGCATTGGGATTGGAAGGTGGCCATCGTTTGCATAAAGGGCTCTTTGCCGGACGCAGCAGCGGAGCGTTCAAGGCGATAAACCAAATCGAGTTGGCCCACGAGGGTCGCCGCCCAATCTTGTTCGGCGCGGCGAAGTTTTTCTACTTCGAGCTTCAGCGTGGCGTGTTCATCGTTGCCGGCTTTGGCCATAAACTCGTGATGCTCCTTCACTGTGGCGGCAATGCCGGTGGCAATCTCCTCGGCGAGTTGTGCGGTTTGGCCGGAGGATTCTTGCACAGCATTCCAGCGCTCGGTGGCCTCGGCGATTTGCGCAGCCACGGTTTCCATTTTGTTGACCTCCTTGGCCACGGTGGTGAGCTGAGCAATCTCCACCGCTTTGGCTTCCGCGCGGTACTCAAAATAAAACGGTGCCACCGCAAACGCCGCGCCCAATCCGGCACACACGAGAATGCTAATGATGTGCCACTGTTGCGCGGGGCCGTCAATGAGCGTGGTAATCCAATAGGCGAGCCCAATGAAAATAATATCCGCCAACAAGAACGGCCATTTGGGCACGGCTACGGGCAGCGGCAGGGCCCTGGGCGTGGCGGCTTTGCGGGATTTTGCTTCTTTGCGTTCGGAGCCCTTGCTCATCTCGGCGGCACGTTGCCCGCTTGGCGCGCCGAGGTCAACGCCAACCGTCCCTCGATTGACACCGGCGAGTTTGGGCCTTAATGTGGTGGCGCAATGGATTCGCTGTTTGAATCGCTGATCGAAATCATCCGCCGCACTTCGGCGGAGATTCCCGATGACGTGCAGCGCGCTATCCTCGCGGCGCTCGAAAATGAAAAGCAAGACACCATCGCCAAGAACGCGATGGAAATCATCGAGCGCAACATCGCGCTCGCCAAAGAGAAATCCCAGCCGCTTTGCCAGGACACCGGCAGCGTGCTTTTTTATGTGGATTGTCCTGTGGGGTACGATCAAATGGAGTTTGCCGACACCGCGCGCGCGGCGGTCACCGAGGCAACAACGCGTGGATTCCTTCGGCAAAATTCCGTGGATTCGCTCACCGGAAAGAACGATGGAACGAACATCGGCCCCGGCGCGCCGACCTTTCATTTTCATCAAACACGCAAAGCGAATGTCACCGTGCGCCTCGTGCTCAAAGGCGGCGGCTGCGAAAATGTTGGCGCGCAATACTCCCTGCCGAACACCAAGCTGAACGCCAATCGCGATCTCGATGGCTGCCGCAAAGTCATCCTTGATGCGGTGCAACAAGCCCAAGGCAAAGGCTGCGGCCCGGGCATTCTCGGGGTCTGCATCGGCGGCGATCGCGCCACGGGCTATGAGCTCTCGAAAACGCAATTCCTGCGCAACCTCGATGATGAAAACGAAAATGCCGAATTGGCCGCGTTGGAGACGGACATCCACAACACCGCCAACAAACTCGGCATCGGCCCGATGGGCTTTGGCGGGAACACCACCCTGCTCGGCGTAAAAATCCGCGCCGCCAATCGCGTGCCCGCTTCGTACTTCGTCAGCGTCAGCTACATGTGCTGGGCCTTCCGCCGCCACGGCGCGGTGCTGAATGAAGCAGGAGAAATCACGGAGTGGCTTTATTAAAATGACCGAGCTGACCACGCCCATTTCCGAAGAACAAATTCGCGCGCTCAAGGTGGGCGAATCGGTGGCGATTTCGGGTGTGGTGTATACCGGGCGCGATGCGGTTCATAAATATTTGCACGAAGGCGGCGAACTTCCCGAGGGGGTGAATTTGGAGGGCAGCATCATTTATCATTGCGGCCCGGTGGTGGTGAAGGATGACGCGGGCGAATGGAAAGTGACCGCGGCGGGGCCGACGACTTCCATTCGCGAGGAGCCGTATCAGACGGACATCATGAAAAAGTTCGGTGTGAGGGGCGTGATCGGTAAGGGCGGCATGGGGCCGAAGACGCTCGCGGGCTGTGCGGAAAACGGAGGCGTGTATTTGCACGCCATCGGCGGCGCGGCGCAAGTGTTGGCCGAACACATCGCCCAAGTTCACAACGTGTATTTTCTGGAAGAGTTCGGCAGTCCTGAAGCGATTTGGGAATTGGAGGTGAATCAGTTCCCAGCCGTCGTCACGATGGACAGCCACGGACGATCGCTGCACGCGGAAGTAGCCGAAGCGAGCCAGGCGGTGTTGGATGAGAATTTATAAGACGGGCTGGCAAACACGCTCGCATTCTGATACTTTTTCAGAAGAACGGAAACCTATGTTAACGGAATACATTCAGCGCGCAATGCATCACGCACAGTATGAGGTGATGGAGGACGGTCGTTATTTCGCCACGATCGCTCAATGCTCTGGCCTATGGGCTGAGGGCCAGACTTTGGAAGAAAGCCGTGATGCCTTGATGAGTTCGCTCGAGGATTGGTTAATGGTGAAGATGCGCCACGGCGATTCGTTTGAGGTAATTGATGGAGTGGACATCAACCCCAAGCTCGAGTATGCCGAAGCCAATTAAACGGCGCGAATTTGTCCGGCGTTTTCACAAACTGGGATGGACCGGCCCGCATCCCGGCAAGCGCCACGGGTTGATGCGAAAGGGACCGCTTTCAGTTCCCATTCCTAATCCGCATCGGGGAGACATCGATTGGTCTTTGGCGAAGCGCATTTTAAGACTAGCAGGAATTTCTGATGAGTCTTGGAATGCGGCGGGGAAGTAACGCCGTTAAAGCTCTTCAGCATTCCCGCCGTTTACCAAATACAACACCGCCATTCGCACGGCGATTCCGTTGGTGACTTGTTCGAGAATCACGGCGCGGTCGCTATCAGCGAGTCCGCTTTCGATTTCCACGCCGCGGTTCATTGGGCCGGGGTGCATGATGAGGGCGTCGGGCTTGGCCTTGGCGAGGCGCGCGCGGTTGAGGCCGAAGAGGCGGGCGTATTCGCCGATACTGGGGAACATCGTCTTGCGCTGGCGTTCGTGTTGGATGCGCAGGAGGTTGATGACATCGGCACCGGTTAGGGCTTCATCGAGATCGTAGGTGACACGGCATCCCATTTGCTCAAACACGCGCGGCACGAGTGTGCTTGGACCGCAGAGCGTGACGTTCGCGCCGAGCTTGCGCAGGGCCCAAATGTTGGAACGCGCGACGCGGCTGAACAAAATGTCGCCGAGGATAGTGACGTTGAGGCCGGCGATGTTGCCTTTCTTTTCGCGGATGGTAAACACATCGAGCAGCGCCTGCGTGGGGTGCTCGTGCGCGCCGTCGCCGGCGTTGACCACATGGGCGTTGAGAAAGCGCGCGAGAAAATGCGGTGCGCCAGCGGCTTTGTGGCGGATGACGATGATGTCGGCATTGAGCGCCTCGAGGGTGCGCGCGGTGTCCTTGAGGCTCTCGCCTTTTTGGAATGACGAGGCATCGGCGGAAAAATTGATGATGTCCGCGCTCAATCGTTTCGCGGAAAGCTCGAAGCTCACGCGCGTGCGGGTGGAGGGTTCCACAAAAAAGTTCACCACCGTTTTGCCCTGGAGCGCGGGGACCTTTTTGATATCGCGCTCGCCCACGGCTTTGAACTCGCGCGCGGTGTCGAGCACGGTGGTGAGTTCCTCGGCGCTGAGGCTTTCGATGTCCAGGAGATGTTTGCGATGCCAACTCATTTTTTTATCGTGACGGCGATGGGCGTGCCGGAATTGTCCGTGCGTACTTCTACATGTTCGTCGGGATGGGTGGGGAGATTTTTGCCAACGAAATCGGGGCGGATGGGCAGCTCGCGATGGCCGCGGTCAATGAGCACCGCCAGCCGAATGCACTGTGGTCGGCCAAAGGCCATCACGGCATCGATGGACGCGCGCACGGTGCGGCCGGTGCTGAGGACGTCGTCGATGAGCACCACCACTTTGTTTGCCAAATCACCGGTCAACTCGGTGGGGCGCAGTTCGGCCATGCCGCGTTGGGAGAGATCGTCGCGGTGCAGCCCCGGCTCCACGGAGCCCACCGCCACGGCTTGGCCGTAAATGCCGCCGAGCGTTTCGCCGAGGTGTTGAGCCAGCGCCACGCCGCCGCGTTGGATGCCCACGAGGATGACCGCGCCGCCGTCGGCGTGGGCTTCGGCGATCTCGTGCGCCACGCGCCGCCACGCGCGCGCGAGGGCGTCGGCTTCAGGCACCGTGCGTGATGCGTTTGGGTCAGCCATAAAAAAAACCGCGCCGATTCCGCGTGCTTGTTTGCACGTGAATCCAACGCGGATAAAATCCGTTTAGTTTCATCATCGTCCTTGGCGGCCTCGCGGGACCGCGTTAAAGGGCATCAAATTTCAAACACAGTGCCGGGCGGCTTGTCGGCGTTTGCGCCATACGGAGCGGTGCTTTAGCATCCATCCCGTGAGCGCTTCCTCGAAGCCGACGTCGATGCCGGCTTTTTC
>CAUZWB010000057.1:0-8719 GCA_963583525.1 Verrucomicrobiia bacterium
CGCCGCGCGTCACGCGCGCATTAAAGAACCGCTGGAACTCACGCTGGGCGCGTGTCGCGCGCTGGGGGTTCGGCCCAATTTGCAGGCGATCAATCGTGTGTCCGGCCAGCTCGGCCAATCGGTTTTCGAACCGGCCACGGTGAAAGGCTGGGAAGGCGGTCGCCTGTGGATTACTTCGGCCTCGCTGCTGCAGCGCAATAATTTTGCGATGGCATTGTTGGGTGGACAAATGGGGCAAAAAGCCGAGCCGAAAAAGAGCCGTGATCATTATCGCGAGCTGCTGCTTTCGCGCGAAGTGCGTGGAATGGCAAAGGCAAAAGATGAACCGCGCAAACTGGTGCACCTAATGATGACGCTGCCGGAATTTCAACTCACCTAAAACAATGAACACACGACGCACTTTTTTGAAAACGCTTGGCGCCTCCGGCTTGGTGGCTTTGGGCACACGACCGCATCCGGCGTTTGCGCGCGCGGCCGATGGGGGCAAGGCGAATCCGGATGGACGCATCCTCGTGCTGGTGCAACTCGCCGGCGGCAATGACGGACTCAACACGGTGGTGCCTTTTGAGGAGGATAATTATCGGAAGCTGAGGCCAAGCCTCGGCATTGGCAAAGGCGCGGCGCTCAAGCTTGAGGGCGCGCTCGGGCTGCATCCGCAAATGCAGGGCTTCAAGGAATTGTTCGATGACGGCGCGCTGGGCATCGCGCAGGGCATCGGTTATCCGAACCCTAATCGCTCGCATTTTCGGAGTATGGATATTTGGCACACGGCTAAGCCGGGCATTGAGGACAAGCGCGATGGCTGGCTCGGTCGCGCGTTTGATCACGTGCAAGGCGGGCTGGACGGCAAAGTGCCGGCGGTCGCACTGGGCACGGATCGGTTGCCGTTGAGTTTGGTGTCCACAAAATTCACCGTGCCCACGGTGCGCAGTCTGCGCGATTATCAATTGCAATTGCGCGGCACCAAAGCCGAACAAGCCGCGCACCGCGCGCGGATGCGCCAACTGGCTGAAGGCGGCAGCGCGGGCAACAGTGATTTGGATTTCCTGCGACGCACGGCAACGACGGCGTTGGATACTTCGGCGAAAATTGCCGAGGTGATGTCCGATTACAAACCGGCGAAGCCCTATCCGCAAAACGGCCTCGGCCAGCGGCTCAAGAGCGTGGCGCAGCTCATCACGGCGGATCTCGGCGCGAGTGTTTATTTTGTGTCGCTCGGCGGCTTCGATACGCACGCCGAACAAGAAGGCGCGCACGCGGGATTGATGCAGGAACTCTCTTCCGCGTTGGCCGCTTTCCACGCTGACCTCAAGGGACACGGCCTGTCTAAGCGAGTGCTCACGGCGACGTTTTCGGAATTCGGCCGACGCGTAAAAGAAAACGGCAGCCTCGGCACCGACCACGGCGCGGCGGGCCCAATGTTTTTCGTGGGCGACGCCGTGAAAGCCGGCGTGCACGGGAAGCATCCAAGCCTCACCGATCTCGATCAAGGCGATCTCAAGCACCACACCGATTTTCGCAGCGTGTACGCCACGCTGTTAGAAGATTGGCTCCACTGGCCCGCCGAGGCCGCGGTGGGCGGGAAGTTCGCGAAGCTGAAATTATTGGCGTAAATTGAGCGGGCGGTGCACAAAAAAGTTCAACCGGAATGGTCGATGAACCCCCGGGTTTCACCCGGGGCTATTTTTGTCCCGCCCCTCCGGGGCGGTGGCGAATCAAGCCGTTATTTCTTTTTTCCGCCGCTGGATTTGTTATAGGCTTCGATGGCTTTCTTCAGGCGTGCTTGAGCGGCGGCGTATTCTTTTTTAGCAATCATCAATTCCTTGGTGGCCTTGGATGAAGCGCCGGATTTCCCTGCAGCCGCAGCCTTTTTCTTGGCGGCGAGCTTGAGGTATTCTGCTTTGCTTATTGGTTTTTTGGTGGAAGGTTTTTTCGCTGCGGGCTTTTTCTTGGCCTCGAGAGCGGTGCGGCGTTTGGCGATTTCGGCTTTTTTTGCCTCAATTTGTTTGCGCTTGAGCGCGAGGTATTGTTTTCGCAGCACACCTTGTTTGGTGTAAAGCTCGCTTAAATCTTTCCGGACAGCAGCGATTTTGGCGTCGTATCCGGCGATGCGTTTTTTGAGATCGTCTTCCTTGCCATCGGCAAACAGGCTGGTGGCGAGGCACAGGGTGAGGGTGGTGATGAGTGTTTTCATAATGTCAAATGGACGTCAAATCTGGCAGGTCATTTACTTTTGTCAAACCCCTTCGATTGCTTGAGCGCGTGCGGAAAACCGCCAATAAAAAACCCGCCGGACTTGTGGTCCGACGGGCTACCCAACCTGTTCAGCCCCCAATGCTCCTACATACAGGGGTGAACAACTTGATAGACGGAAACTGCCGTGAGAAGTTTCAATCTATTTACATTCGTTGTTACCGCCTTGCGCGAAGGCGCGGATGGGAGTAGGGTGAGGGCATGATTGAGGGGCACAAAAACACGAATGCGTTCGCGGATTTCCACGGGCGCACCCGCGAAGGGCTTACCGCATTCAGCCGGCGCGGCATGCTCAAGGCGGGCCTTGCGGGGATGGCCGGACTTTCGCTGCCGGATCTCCTGCGCTTTCGAGCGGAAGCCGCCCAAGCCGGCCGGCCGATGGGCAGCCGCAAGGCGGTAATCCTCCTGTGGATGTCCGGTGGGCCGAGCCATATTGATACGCTCGATCCCAAGCCTAATCAGCCGGAAATCAAGCGCGGGCCGTTTGGCACCATCCCCACCACATTGCCGGGCGTGCGGGTGTGCGAGCATTTGCCCAAGTACGCGAAGTTGACGGATAAGCTCACGATCGTCCGCTCGATGGATGCGCGCGGCAGCAGTCATCAGCCAAACCAGGTGATGCAAACCGGCTTTCGCGCCGCCGCACCGCGGACCAATCGCGAGGGCCCGATGTACCCGGCGATGGGTTCGATTGTTGGCAAACTGCGCGGTGCCAATGATCCCGCGCTGCCGCCGTACGTAGTGCTCAACCACCTTGACCGTACGCACTTCGCGTGGGGCGGTTGGCTGGGAAAACAACACGATCCTTTTGTGGGGGACAAGGTGGATCAATTGTTGCGACTGCCCGCGGGTCTTTCGCTGAAGCGCCTGCGCGAACGTCGCGCGTTGTCGCGCCAAATCGAATCGATCCAGCGCCACCTCGATCAGCACGGCAACATGGCCGCCCTCGATACCTTCAACCAAGGCGCGTACGATTTGATTTTTGGGCAAAAGGCAAAAACCGCGTGGGACGTTTCACGCGAGCCACAAAAAATCATCGACACCTACGGCAAACACCCATGGGCAAAGAAAGCGCTACTCGCGCGGCGGCTCGTTGAGGCTGGCGTGGCGTTTGTGACGATTGATCTTTCCAACCACCGCAGCTCCGGCACGTGGGACACGCACGGCGATAAATCCGATGGCGTTTATGGTGGCATCGAAAGCGGGCTCAAGCCGTTGCTGCCGGTGTTCGATCATCTGTACAGTACGCTCATCAACGACCTCAGCGAGCGCGGGTTGCTTGATGAAGTGTTGGTGATTGCGATGGGCGAATTCGGCCGAACGCCCACTATCGGCACACAAAACGGCTTCACCGGCGGCCGCAATCACTGGCCGAATGTGATGAGCTTCACGTTGGCCGGTGGCGGTTTTCGGCACGGGCAGGTGATTGGCGCGAGCGATGCCGAGGGCGGCTTTCCGGCGGAACGACCGGTGACTCCCGCCGACCTCGCCGCCACGGTGTACCATCATTTCGGCGTGCCACAGGATGCCACCTTCACCGATCTCAAAAACCGTCCGCGTTTCATCGTCGACCACGGTGTGCCGTTGAAGGAACTCCTTTAGTCCTCGCTGCGGCCAAGCAACTGGTTTGCAATGGACTTGGCTTCAGTTTTTTGATCGTCAGTCATGTCCGGGGGAAACTGCTGTAGCGCCTGCTTCGCCACGGGTTGGCCATTTGCCGCGGCAAGATGAACCCACACATAGCCTGCCACCAGTTTCCCTTGGTCGATGAGATTGAATCCGCGCTGAACCTGTTCTTCGGCCAGCACCTCCCGCTTGCGCCACGATTGCCGTTTGCTCTGGGCATCCCAACTGCGCCGTATCGTGAGTTGGCCTTCGTGAAAAAGGTATTCAGATTTTAGCACGCCATTAGTGTGCCATTCGCGTTGGGAAAGTTTGAGCCCGTTGGTGTAAACGCTCTCCGCACTTTGGGTGCCGCTGGAAAATTGGTGAGCGAGCGTGCCGGAAAAAAGATTAGATGTGCCGGTGGCATACCACAGTCCGTCGTGTTCTGTAATGGGGCCGGTGGACTTGGGTTTCGGGGCAGCTTCATCCCCGCGGTTGCAGGCGGCGGCGAGCAAAAACATTCCAATGAGAAGCGTATGCCAGCCGTTCATGGTCGGACAAATCCCATCATGCGCGGCGCGGGCACGCGGCCCTGAAAGAGAGGCGCGTGCGGTTGCACCGGATTGCCCGCGGGATCCACGCGGGTGAGGGTGACTTGCGGCGCAAAGTGGCTGTACGACATTTGGTTAAACTGCGCGCGATTTCGAAACAATCCTCCAACAAAGGGAGCGCGTCCAAGGTACGGTACATTTTGATGATTAAACGTGCGGAGTTGGCGCGTGTAACTGCCCATCGTGATTGGCACGCCGTTGGCGGCGAGGTATTGGGTGTTGATGGCCGCGCGCGAGGGGCCGTAGCCCGGTTGCGCAAATTGCCAGTTCGCATTTAGCCCCAAATGAATGGTGCCGTTGGGCTGCACATACGGCAGCACAGTGAGATTCGCGCTGGAAAATTGCGCGGCGGCGTGGCCGACCCCGAGCAATCCAAGGCTGAGAATGAGCGTGCGTGTTATGCCGTCCATGAGGACAATGTGCACCTGATTCGCCAAATGCGCAAGCTTGTGCATTGCGCGGCTGGAATTTTTTCGCCAAGCTTTCGGCATGAACTTTTCATCAAAGCTGGCCGTCGGCTTGTTGGTCATCACCACCTCGCTCATCGCTCAACCCAAAGGCTACAATTACGACGAGGCAAAGATCCCGAAATTTACTTTGCCCGATCCGCTGATCATGGCTGATGGCGCACCGGTGAAATCCGTAAAGCAATGGGAAACCCAACGGCGGCCGGAGATTTTGGAGTTGTTCAAAAAAGAAATGTACGGCGGCGCGCCGGGCAAGCCCGCGAAGCTAAGTTACTTTGTGCTCTCACATCACAAAAACGTGCTCGGCGGCAAGGCCGATCGTAAGCAGGTGGAGGTGCGCTTTTCCGGAACGGGCAAGGGGCCGCGCATGACAATTTTGATTTATCTGCCCGCGCGCGCCAAAGGCCCCGTGCCGACATTTCTCACGCTCAACTTTCGCGGCAATCATACCATCCATCCGGACCCGACCATTCGCCTCACGCCCTCGTGGGTGCGTGGTAAGGTGAAAGGAGAAACCAAAAATAATCGCGCCACCGAAAACGGCCGCGGCCTTGCGAAGAGCCGGTGGCCGGTGGAAACCATCCTCGCTCGCGGGTACGCGCTGGCCACCATTTATTATGGCGACATCGATCCCGATTTTGATGACGGCTGGAAAAACGGCGTGCACGCGTTGTACCCCCAAACCAAAAAACGCAAACCCGACGCGTGGGGCAGCATCGCCACGTGGGCGTGGGGCTTAAGTCGCGCGATGGATTACTTGGAAACCGACCGCGAGATTGATCACCAACGCGTGGCCGTGATGGGCCACTCGCGCCTTGGCAAAACTTCCCTCTGGGCCGGCGCGGCAGACCCGCGTTTCGCGTTGGTCATTTCCAATGACTCCGGCTGTGGCGGCGCAGCCCTTTCGCGCCGCGCCTTTGGCGAAACCGTCCAGCGCATCAACACCTCCTTCCCGCATTGGTTCTGCGGCAACTTCGCCAAATACAACGCCAACGAAAACGCCTGCCCCATCGACCAGCATCAGCTCATCGCGCTCATGGCCCCGCGCCCCGTGTATATCGCCAGCGCCGTTGCCGATCGCTGGGCCGACCCCAAAGGCGAATTCCTCGCCGGCCTCCACGCGAATCCGGTTTATCAATTGTATGGCTTGCGGGGTTTGCCCGCCAAATCCCATCCGCCGTTGAACACCCCATCCATGGGCACCATCGGCTATCACATCCGCACCGGCCGACACGATGTCACGGACTTTGATTGGGCAGCGTATCTCAAATTTGCCGATAAACACCTCAACCCCCGCAAAAAATGATTATTCACAGAAAAAATATCATTTTAGGAACGCTTTCATTGCATTGCTTTAAGTAACCGAACCGTCTAAAATACGTCAGACAAGACAGAACAACCCAATGCACATGTTTAAATACTTACTTTTAACCGTCGGACTGACGGCGATGATGCTGCCTGCCGCCGATTTGGCCCCGTGGGAAAAAACCGCGCCGGAGTCCATTGCCGATCTCGTGGCTATTCAAGAAAAAGTCCAGACGATGTTGAAAGATGCAATGGCGGCGACAGTCACCCTGCAAATGGGAGGCTCCTCCGGCAGCGGCGTGATCATCAGTGACGACGGTCTCATCCTTACCGCCGGGCACGTCTCCGGCACGCCCGGGCGCAAAGTCACCGTGATCCTTGCCGATGGCCGGAAATTTGAAGGCAAGGCGCTCGGCGAAAACAAGGCCGACGCCGGCATGGTGCAAATCCTCAAACCCAAAGATTTGCCCACCTCGAATTACGAGACACACAAAACCAATCTCCCCAAAGTCGGCCAATGGGTCGTATCCGTCGGCAACCCCGGCGGGTTGGACGCCAAGCGCGGCGCGGTGGTTCGCCTCGGCCGCATTATCTTCTCTCGCCCGGCAACTCTCCGCAGCGATTGCAAACTGCTCGGTGGCGATTCCGGCGGGCCGCTGTTTAATCTCGATGGAACCGTCATCGGCATTCACAGCCGCATCTCCGGCGAGCCGGACCAAAATTACCACGTCTCCATGCCCGCCTTTCACAGCGATTGGAAAAACCTCAGCGACCCCTCGCTGCCCGGATTTCTTGGAGTCACTGCCGTGGATTACAAAAAAGACGGCGTCGACGGCGTCGAAGGTGCCGAACTTGAAATCGTGCGCGACAATTCCCCCGCCAAGAAATCCGGCCTAAAAGTGGGCGACATCATCATCAAAGTTAGCGGCAAAGACGTGAAGGCTTCGCGCGACCTCACCACTCTTATTGGCAAACTTCGCCCCGGCGCCAAAACCAAACTCACTTTATTGCGCGACAAAAAAGAAATGGAAATTGAGGTTACCCTTGGCAGTCGCCCCGGAGCTGCTCCCAAATTGCCCTTTGGTTTCCCCCCTCGTAAATAGTGCAAGCAACCTAAATTAATTTAACCATGAAAAAATTTCTCATCCTGTTTCTCGTCCTTGGCGCACTGAACGCATCGGCCGCCTCCAGCCTTCCCTCAGCCCTGCGCACCGATGGCAAAACTGTGGTCGCCGCCTTTAGCGACGTGGAGAAAGTCGCGCGCAGTTGCACGGTCCGAATCATCTACGGCACTGGCTACAAAGTCGCGGTCGGCACGCTGGTGAATGATCAGGGATTAGTGGTCACCAAACACAGCGAACTCGATACCGCCAAATCCGGCGGGACGCTGCGCATCGCGTTGCCCGGCGCCGAACGTTACAACCGCGGCAAAATCGTCGCCCACGACAGCGCCACGGATCTGGTGTTTATCGCCACGGATTTAACCCAAAAACCTGAATACAAATGGGCTGAGACCGATGAGATCGCACCCGCCACTTGGGTAGTCGCCGGCGTGGCCGGTTCCGCGACACGCCCCTACGTGCGTGCCGGCATCACCAGCGCCACGGCCCGCGCCATTCCCAAAGCGGGCGCAGTGATCGGAATTTTGATGGGCTCCGCGGTGAAGGATAAAAAAGGCGTGCCCGTGCGCACCGTGACTCCCAAAGGCCCCTCCGAAAAAGCCGGCATGAAAAACGGCGACGTCATTCTTTCCATTGAAGGCAAGGCCGTGAATACCACCGACGAGTTGAAGAAAGCCGTGGGCAAACATGACGCCGGCGAAACCATCACCGTGGTCGTGCAGCGAAAGGACGAGCAGAAGACGCTGAAAATCAAGCTTGGCTATCGCGAGCTGGTGTTTGCCAGTATGAAATCGCGCAACGACAAACTCAGCGGCAAAGTCAGCGTGCGGCGGACCGGGTTTGAAAAAATCATCCAACACGAGGTCACCCTCGCCCCTTCCGAAATGGGCGGGCCCTTGCTGGATCTCAAAGGCCGGTTGCTCGGCATCAACATCGCCCGGCGCAATCGCGTGGAATTTTTTGCGCTTCCCGCAAGCCTCGTGCAAAAAGTGATCAAGGCCAAAGCTGCCGAAATTGCGAAGGCTTCGGCTTCTAAGGATAAGGCCGAATAGACCCCGCACTGTCGGCAGGTTGACAAGATCGCCAAGGCCCGTGGTGAAAGTGAATCAGTAAGTGGTGCTTTATTCTCCCTTGGGTCGAGTGGCGGGCAAATAGCTCCAAACCAAGTCGACTTCATCAAGGTTCACCCCGCCACTCCTCAAGACCACCTTGCCGCCATCGTCCTTCCGGTTCCAGCCGACCCCATATAGCTGATAACTCCCCTTGGGATCCGGTTTGTAGACATACGGCTTTCCGGTGTAGGGATCGTGGGGCAGAAGAGCTTCCAGGCTCGCTAGTTTTGCGGGATATTTTTTGT
>CAUZWB010000058.1:0-8705 GCA_963583525.1 Verrucomicrobiia bacterium
AGGGAAGGGCGGCCTTCGACGCAGTAGCGGCACGCGCCGCAGCTGGGGATGAAGGTGAAAACCACGTGGTCATCGGGCACAAATCCGCGCACGCCCCGGCCCACTTCGCGCACGATGCCGCTGGCTTCGTGGCCGAGCACCATCGGCATGGGGCGCGGTCGCGCGCCCTTGATGACCGATAAATCCGAGTGACATAGCCCCGCGCCTTTCACCTCCACCAACACCTCGCCTTCGCCGGGGCCTTCGAGTTCCAATTCCTCGATGACCATCGGTTGCGAGTCGGCGTAGGGCAATGGCCGTTCTGTTTTGTGCAGCACCGCGGCGGTAGTTTTCATCGGCGGGAGGATTGGGTAAATCGCAGTGGATTGCAATTGCCCAACGTTTGGGGCAGAGTGAGCGGATGCAATTGGCGGCAAACAAGCGCGCGTTCACCTTGGTGGAATTGTTGGTGGTGATCGCCATCATCAGTGTGCTGGCGGGTTTGATGCTGCCCACGCTGGCGAAGGGCAAGGCCAAGGCGAATCGAATCAAATGCACCAATAATCTTCGCCAAGTGAACACGGCGTTGCGCGGGTTTTCCATGACGCACGACTCGCGTTATCCGTGGTTGCTCACGCAACAGCAAGGCGACGCGATGTTCAAGCGCATGTATGGGCAGTCGCACATGGGCTGGGTTCATTTGTGGGATGTTCGTTTTATGTTTTTGAGCGAACCGGCCCGGCGCGAACTGGTGACCGCGCGCGTACTGGCTTCGCCATGCGATCCTTCGGTGACGGTTTACAATGAAGAGGAAGTCACCAATGGCAAATGGGAAGGCTTCGGCGCGGGCTTTGATGGCATTCACATTCACATGGATCGGCGCTCGATGAGCTACGGCGTGCATCTCGGCGCGGATGAGCAACGCCCCGCGAGCATCCTCGCCTTCACGCGCAATCTGATAGGCGAGCCGGGATATGAATTTGATTATCCCGCCGGCAAGGCGTTTCCGGACATCGCGGATTTTCTTGGCGGCTCGTTGCAATTGGCCACACAAAATTCCGCGCAACAACAATTCATCGGCAACGACCACGCCGATCTCGAATTGCTCCAACGCCACGCGATGGCGGGATTGAGCGCGAGCCAAGGCCAAATCACGCTCGCCGATGGCAGCGTGCAGCAGACCACCGATGCCGGCCTCGCCCAAGCCATCAAGGCCCACGCGAACAGCCACGGCGGCTCGTACTTGGGCGTGAATGAAAATTTCACACGCCCCACCCAGCGGCCCGATCCCAACGGCCGGATGAAAATCCGCTAGCGGTTGGCTTCTATTTCACAAGAAAAGGTTGAGCCTCTTCCCCGTTCGCCCCACACTTTGCCGGTATGATTCGCATGGGGCTCATTGGGTTGTCGCACGATCACGTGTGGGATTTGCTGCCGGATATGGCGGCCAACGAACACGTGGAATTGGTCGCCGCATCCAGCACGAAGCCGCCTTTGCTGGAGCGCATCGGCAAGGAATTTGGCGTGGCCACTTACACCGATTCCGCCGAGATGGCCGCGGGCGATCCGCTCGATGCCGTTTGCCTTTTTGGCGATAACCGCGCCGGCGCGGAGGAAGGCGTGAAAGCTCTCGAACGCGGTTGGCACGTGCTCATCGAAAAACCCCTCGCCGCCGACCTTGCCGGGGCCGATCAACTCCTGCAAACTGCCGACACCACCGGCAAGCGGCTAATGGTCAACTGGCCCATCGCGTGGTGGGCGAACGTGCAACACGCCCTCGACCTTGCGCAGTCCGGCGAAATCGGCGAGGTATGGCAAGTGCGATACCGCGCCGCGCATCAAGGCCCCAAGGAAATGGGCGCGAGCGAATACTTTTGCGATTGGCTCTACGACCCCAACCGCAACGGCGGCGGCGCATTAATGGATTATTGCTGCTACGGCGCCGTGCTTTCGCGTGTACTGCTCGGCCGTCCCCACAGCGTCACCGCCGTCACCGGCAATCTGGTGAAGACCGATCTTGATGCGGAAGACAACGCCGTGTTGCTCATGCAATACCCCAAAGCCATTTGCATCGCCGAAGCGAGTTGGACGCAGATCGACAAAGCCACCAACTACCACACCCAAATCTACGGAACTGAAGGCACGTTACTCGCCGAACCCGGCAATGGCCGCCTACTGCTCGCCACCCCGAAAAATCCCGAAGGCAAAGAAGTCGACGTGCCCGAGCCCCCCGCGCATTTGCAAACCCCCATCGCACATTTCCTGCACGCGCTCGACAACGACAGCGCCTTCCAACCCCTCTGCCGCCCCGGCCACTGCCGCGACGCACAGGAAATTCTCGAAGCCGGCATGCAATCCGCCATCGCCGGAACCAAGGTGGATCTTCCCCAACTCACGGGGATGGACTAATGAAGGCGGCATACATTGAGCAAACCGGCGGGCCGGAGGTAATTCAGTTCGGCGATTTGCCTGACCCTTTGCCCGAGGCCGGCGACGTGCTCGTGCGCGTTGGCGCCGCTTCGGTGAATCCCATCGACACATACACACGCGGCGGGATGATCGCGACAGAGTTGCCGATGCCGTTTGTGGTGGGTAGTGATTTTGCGGGCACAGTGGAGGCGGTGGGCGAGGGAGTCACACAATGGAAAAAAGGAAACCGCGTGTGGGGCGCGAATCAAGGGGTGCAGGGACGGCAAGGCACCGCAGCGGAATTTGCGTGCGTGGATGCAAACTGGCTGCACGCGACGCCCGAAGGCGTGAGTGATGAGCATGCAGCAGCGGTGGCATTGGTAGGCATCACCGCACATATCGGCTTGGTACTGCGAGCGAAAGTGGCAGTGGGTGAGACTGTGTTTGTGAACGGCGGCGCAGGCGGCGTGGGTTCGATGGTGGTGCAAATTTCAAAAGCACTTGGCGCGCGCGTGATCGCCACTGCCGGAAGTGATGATCGCGTGGCAATGGCAAAAGCGTTCGGCGCGGATGAGGGCATCAATTACAAAACTGAAGACGTGGCCGCGCGCGTCAAGGAATTAGCACCTGACGGCGTAAACGTGCTGTGGGAGACGAGGCGCGAGACGGATTTTGACTGGGCGATTTCACTGCTCGCCAAACGCGGGCGGATGGTTGTGATGGCCGGCCGGGACGCGCGCCCGGTGCTACCGGTGGGGCCGTTGTACGTGAAAGATTGCTCCGTGCACGGGTTTGCGATGTTCAACTACACGGCGGAAGAGCAGCGCCTGTGCGGCGAACATCTCAACCGCTGGCTGACCGAAGGGAAACTCAAGGCAAACATCGACCGCGTGTTGCCACTTTCCCAAGCAGCGGCGGCGCATCAGTTGCAGGAGGAAAACACCTTGAACCTCGCGGGCACTCTGGCGGGGAAGATTGTGCTGAAGCCTTAATGGCCAGCCTGCTGATTCCCCTCATCCTCGGGCGCGGTGGTTTCTTCTTCGTCATCGGCAGCGATGGCGGGGATGGCTTTCGGCTCATCATCGTTTTCATTTTCGTGATCGCTGTATTGTGGGTCGGGGAGTTTGCCGGCGATAAACCAGCCGAGGGCAAAGACAAAAAATCCGATCGCAGCGGTGGTATACGCCACGCGCATGGCGAATCCTTCCGGGCCGTGGAGGGATTCAGGAAAGATGCCCTGCCAGCGTTGATCGGTGACGGTGAAAACCAGGAAGGCAAAACTGGTGCCGATGAGGCGGCCGCCGATGTTGGCGGCAAAGCTCTCGCCAGTGCCGCGCAAGTGCACCGGGAAATAGCGCGGCAGCATGTTACCCCAAAAAGTAAATTGCCCGATGACGAGCAGTCCGGCAATGAAGACGCCGATGTACGCGGTGGAAAGGCTGTTGGCGATGAGAAAGCCAAAGATGAGGGGCATCAAAAATATTCCAGGCAATTGGATGGCGCGCAGGACGGATCGGCACGGAGCGTCTTTCAAATAATTAGTGAGTCGGGTGGTGAGCCACCAAACGGGGATGCCGAGAATGCCGCCAAACAAAATACCTTTGCCGAGGCACATCAAATGAGCCGTGATTACGCTCGCGTTGGGGTCGGCGAATTTCAGGCCAAAGCCCATCAGCGATTCATAGATTAAAAACACAGCCAGCACCGACCAACCCACGAAGGGCAAAATATTGGCCGTGCCGCGCGCCACGACGACCACCATCACCATCGCCATCAACGCCCGCCCGAACAGTCCGCCGACTTCCTGCACTTTGGTGACGTGCGCGACGTGAATGCCCTCTGCGGCCTTGAACGCTTTCTTGCCGGCAATGGCAGTTTTCTTTTTGTCCAACTTTTTGGCTTGCGCAGCCGCTACGGCTTTGTCTTTGGCAGCGTTGGAATCCGCCGCTACCTCGGGTGCTTTGGGCAGGATGAGCCGCATGTGTTGCAGCGCACCGAATGCGCCGCCGTAGGCCAAGGCAAAGAGCAGCGTGATGATGATCGTTGTCCTTTTAAATTGCGGCGCAAACAAGGCACCCAAGCTCGGACGTTTGAGCTTACCAGCGTCCTTTTTCTTTTGCCACTGCGGCGACTCCGGCAGAAAGGGGCGGATGATGATCAGCGGGATGGCGGGAATCAATCCGCTCATCAACGTGTACCGCCAAACTGCTGTGTCACTGTCGCCGGAAATTTTTCCGAGCACGCCGGCAAACCAATCGGGCATCACCGGCAACCCGCCACCGGTGCTGGAGATTTGAGAAAGGTATCCGTATACAATCGCCACCGTCAGGCCGCCCACCGATGAAAAGGCTTGGGTGTAGCCCAACACTTTTTCCCGCTGCACACGATCCGGAAACAGCTCGGACAACCAAGCCACCGCTGCGACAAATTCAACACACACGCCAATAAACACGAGGCAGCGGAAAAAGAGCAACTGATACATTGAGGTAGAAAAGCCTGCGCAAAATGCCGCCACTGCATAAAGCAAAATGCTGTAAGTCAGCACGCGGCGTCGGCCGAACAGATCGGTCAAATAACCGCCCAGCAAACCAAAAATACCGCCGCAAATGGCCGGCACAAAAAAGATGATTCGAAACCAGTGCGTAAATTCCGGAGTGCCCGGCCGCACGCCCGCCAAATCCATCAGCGCATCCTTGCCGATCAGCGGCAGCATCAGCAGTTCGTAAATATCGAAGAGGAACCCAAGTGTGGCGATGAAACAAATCAGCCATTGGGTGGGGGTGAGTTTCAGTTTGGGTTTGGAACCTGAAGCAGCATCGGCGCTCATAGGCGGTTTTTATGACAATTCCAGGCGGCAAAAACAAGCTCAATTGTACGTGCGCGTACAGTCCCGTGCGAAAGGGTTGCGTTGCGTGCGGGGGTTTGCTTTGCTGCGCGCGCATGCAGCGTTACGCCACCATCACTGTGATCGGCCGGGACAAGACCGGTGTGATCGCGCGAGTCACAAATTTTCTGTTCGAGCAGAAAGCCAACATTGAGGCACTGGAAGAGGCAGTGACGCGCGGGCAATTCAGCATGGTCATCCAAGCCTCGTGGCGCGATGGGCAGTTGAAACCCGCCACGCTCAAGCGCGGACTCAACGCGCTCGGCAAAGAGTTGGGAATGGAAATGCGCCTGCGCCTCACCGAGCCGGGGCGCAAACAGCGGATGGCGCTGATGGTCACGCGCGAGTCGGCGTGTCCGGAGGCGTTGCTCGGAGCGTTCCAAAAAGGCCAGCTTAAACAAGCCGAGCCGGTGGTGATGCTCGGCAATCGCCCCGACCTCAAGACGTTGGCGCATCAGCACAAACTACCCTTCGTGCACATTCCGTGGAACGATCGCGCGCGTGCCGAGAAAAAAGCGCTGCGCGTTTTGGAAACGCACGAAGTGGATTTCGTAGTGCTCGCGCGGTTCATGAAAATTTTATCACCGGACTTCGTGTGGCGTTTCAAAAATAAAATCATCAACATCCATCCCTCGCTGCTGCCGAGTTTCCCCGGGCCGCAAGCTTATCGGCAAGCGTACGAGCACGGCGTGAAAATCGCCGGCGTCACCGCGCATTTCGTGAGCATGCAGCTCGATGAAGGACCAGTCATCGCGCAGGAAAGTTTTCCCATCAAATCCGGAATGACCCTCAAACAAATCGTCGCCGCCGGTCAACAATGCGAAGCCAAGACGTTGGTGAAAGCCGTGAAAATTTATCTCACCAAACGCCTCGACGTGCATTGGGGCGTGGTGAAAGAAGTCTAGTGAAAATCCTCTCGTGGAACGTCAACGGCCTGCGCGCCGCGCAGAAAAAAGGCTTCGCCGATTGGCTCCGCAAAGCGCGGCCGGACATCCTTTGTGTGCAGGAAAGCCGCGCACTGCCCGAACAAGTAGACCCCGATTGGCCGAAAGTGTACGAACCGCACTGGAATCCCGCCGAGAAAAAAGGTTACTCCGGCGTAATCACCTTCACCAAAACGCCGCCCATCAAAATCACGCGCGGCATCGGCATTGCCGAACACGACCGCGAAGGCCGCGTGTTGACCACCGAGCACGACGATTTCTTTTTGGTAAACGTCTACGTCCCCAACGCGCAGCGGAGTTTGGCCCGGTTGCCATACCGCCAGCAATGGGATCGCGACTTTCTCGCATACCTAAAAAAACTCGAACGTCGCAAGCCGGTGGTTTTTTGTGGTGACCTCAATGTGTCCCACAAAGAAATCGATTTAACCAATTTTAAGGCCAACAAAAATAACGCCGGTTTCACCTCCGAAGAACGCGCGGGCTTTGATGCCTTTGTGGCGGCAGGCTTTATTGACACCTTTCGCGAATTCGAATTCGCCGGCGGCCATTACACGTGGTGGAGCAACCGTCTCAACGCCCGCGGCCGGAACATCGGCTGGCGGATTGATTATTTTATGATTTCAAAAAGCCTCCGCCCACGATTGAAAAAAGGGTTTATTCTGCCCGAGGTGATGGGTTCCGATCATTGTCCCGTGGGGATTGAGATTGGGTAGGGACACGCTGCGCGTGTCCACGGACGCGCACAGCGCGTCCCTACCGGACCGCTCGTTTCCAAATCGGCACTTTCGCTTTCATTTCATCAATCAAAAACTGGCAAGCCGCGAAGGCCTCGGCTCGGTGGGGGGCGATGACTTCCACTCGCAGCGATGGATCATTTTCCGCCACCTCGCCCACGCGATGGATGAGGTGGATGGATTCGATGGGCCATTGTTTTTCGATGGCTGCAAAAATTAATTCAAATTGATGGCGCACCATGGGTTCGTTGGCTTCGTAGTCGATGGCGCGAATGGGTTCGCCGTCTTCCGTGCCGCGCACCACGCCGTGGAATGTCACCACCGCGCCCATGCCATCGGTCATCAATGGTGTTGATTCGGGGATGGGGTTTGAGGTGAGGGTGAGTTGGGTTTTCATTTTTCACCTTGGTTGGGTAGGGCGGTTTCTCCGAAACCGCCTTGGCGCGCTCGGAGAGCACTCCCTACCTTTTGGTTCGCGCTGAAATTTTTCATCCGCCTTGCACCGGAGGGAACAGCGAAACTTCATCGCCATCGCTCAATACAAATTCATCCGTTTGATAATCGACGCCTACGGCCTTGAGTGTGCTGTTTTTCATTTCGGCGAGTTTTGGGAATTGCGTCATAACGGTCGCGTGCAAGTCGCCGAGTGTTTTGCCTTCATTAACTTCAAGTAAAGTTTCTTCGCATTCAGTTAAGTCGCGAAAGTAAGACCAGAATTTAACGGTAATTTTCACGAGTACACTTCCGGTTTCAAAACCCCAATAAACGGCAGGTTGCGATACCGCTCGGCATAGTCGAGGCCGTAGCCGATTACAAATTCGTCAGGGACTTCGAAGCCGATGTAATCGGCGGGGATGGTTTCGGTGCGGCGGGATTTTTTCTCGAGCAACACACAGGTTTTTAAGCTGCGCGGTTGGAGGGCGTTGAGTTTGTCGATGACGGCGCGCAGGGTTTTTCCGGTGTCGAGGATGTCGTCGACGAGCAGCACGTCGCGGTCGTGGGCTTCGAGGCGGAGTTCTTTGGTGAAGACCAATTCGCCCGGCGCGGTGCTGCTGCCGTAGCTGGAGACGCCCATAAAGTCTAGCCGCATCGGCAGCGCGATATGGCGGATGAGGTCTGCGAGAAAGGGCACGGTGCCGGTGAGCAGCGCGACGACGAGCAGATCTTTGCCGGCAAAGTCGCGCTCGATGTCGGCGGCGAGTTCGCGCACGCGCGCAGCGATTTCAGCTTCGCCAATGAGCACGCTTTCCACTTCATCGCGCAAATGCTCCGGTGGCGGTGTGGCGGCCATATTAGTTGAGATTAAATGTGCTTCGAATCGTCGTGGTCTTTTTCCGTGTAGCCGCTGTCTTGGCGTTGGAGATTGACCTCGTTCTTTTTTAGGTACGCTTCGTAAACATCATCGGCATTCATCCCAAGCACTTGGGCGAGGCTGATGAGAAAGTGAAACAGATCCACCACTTCCACGCGCGCGTTTTGTTCGTCGAGCTTTTGGTATTTGGCCCACCATTTCCACGGCACGCTGTCGGTGAGCTCGGCGAGTTCCTGCCCCATCGCGCGGCAATAGTTGAGGGTCCACTCGGTTTTCTGCTCATCGGTCATGTCATCGGTGTGGACGCCGATGCGTTCGTTGAGTGATTTTTGCATGCGAAAAAGTTCGCGCAATTGATCGGGTTGGCTCATCCGCGAGGATGGGGTGGTGAAGGCGGGGGCATCAAGGCGAAGTTATTGGCGTGACCTTAGGCGGGCAGTTGA
>CAUZWB010000059.1:0-8687 GCA_963583525.1 Verrucomicrobiia bacterium
TCGGAGCTGGTTTTTCACGCGTGGAACAAAACGACGGGGCGGGAAATGGGCAAGCTCACGGCGCTTGGTGACTTGAACTGGAAACCGTTTTTGGCGACCATCGAGAAATACAACGGCGGGCCGATGCCGCCGGATCGAAAAATAATCAGCCCGATTGAACTTTCACGGGCGACGCAACTGGAACGGATTTACAATCACGGACTCGACTATGAATGAACCCTCTGAAAAACCGGCAGGACGGGCGATCGTCACTTTCGCGCGCGGCTGGCAGACGTTGGTGGCCGTGCGCAGCCTCGGGCGGCGCGGGGTGGAGGTGGTTGCGGGCGATCAATATTCGATGACGCCGGGGTCGCTGTCAAAATACTGCACGGCGAAATTCAAGTACCCCGATCCGGACAAAGATCCCGAGGGTTTTCTCGATGCGCTGGAGGCGGTGGTGATCGAGCACAAACCGGACGACGACCGACCGTACGTGCTGCTGCCCATTCACAAGGAGAGCTATCTCATCGCGCAACATCGCGAACGGTTTGAGCCGCACATTTCTCTGGCGCTGCCGGGCTTCGATCAAATTATGCAGGTGCACAACAAAGGCACGATCGCGGCGTACGCGCAGGAGCAGGGCTTGCCGATGCCGGCGACTTGGATTCCGGAAACGGTGGAGGATTTTCACGCGCAACTTGATGAGATGGCGGTGCCGGCATTTTTGAAAATCCGCGAGTCATCCTCAGGCGTGGGTATCGCCAAGATTGACACGCGCGACGAACTGGAAAAAACATTTCTGCAATTCGTGGATCAGTTCAATTTGGCGCCGGGCAATCTGCCGATCATTCAGGCGCTCGTGACCGGCGATGATTACTGCGTCACCACGCTCTTCAATCGCGGCAAGCTCGAAGCGTGCATGACCTACCGCAACCTCCGCATCTTCCCCGCTAAGACCGGCCCGGGCGCGATGCGCGAAACGGTCGACGCACCCGCGATGGAAAAAATTGCCGGCGAAGTGCTCGGCCCGCTCGATTGGCACGGAGTAGCCGAGTTGGATTTTCGATGGGACGGCCAGCCTGATTCCGCGCCGCATCTCATCGAGGTGAACCCGCGCTTTTGGGGCGGCCTCATTCAGGCCGTTGAGTCCGGCTGGGATTATCCGTGGCTCACGTTTCAACTCGCCGCCACCGGCAAGGTCGACCTCGACATCGAGCGCCGCCTCGACGTAAAAACCGAAATCCCCATCCTTGCCTTCCTCGCCACGCTCAACGAACTTTCCCACAGCGAGGCTGGCGAAGCCGCGCTGAAGTCCGGCTGGGAAACCGCCAAAGCCGAATTCCGCGACGGCTCCAAACGCGCCGGTCTCAAAGCGTTGTTCCGCGGATTAAAAACCGGCCTCGATCCCAAGGCGCGCCTCGCCGAAGCCCGCCGCGTGCTCGGCGATCACAAACACAACGTGTACGACATTTTTTCCAAGGAAGATCCCGGCCCCGCGCTCGGCATCTTTTTCCCGCTCGCGGTATTTCTGAAACACGGCAAGGTGAACCTCGACCTCATCACCGGCGAGGGCGCGCCCAGCGCGGATGATGGAAACGAAAAAAAAGACTGACGCCGATTCGACCGATCACACCGCCCCAAAACTCCGGCGCTGGCCGAGGCGGGTGGCTATTGGCGCGGGGCTGATGGTGCTGGCGTACCTCGGCTATCGCATTGTGTTCCCGTTCGCGCTGGATCAATGGGCGGAAAGCAGCTTGCCCGCCGACGCGCCGAACATTGCCTTCTCCCCCAACGACACTTGGCTGCGTGAGCTGGGCATCAACGAGGCCTATAAAATTTCCATCACCCGCGCCGGGGGCCGGTTGGTTCCTTTTCATCCAGAACAAACCGGCGCGGACTCCGCACGCATTGAGGCATGGCTGGAGAAAAATAAAATCGGCGGCATCATCCTTGGCGGCGGCGGCGATGTGGATCCGCGATTGTACGGCGGCAATCCCGCCGAAGGCGCGGAGGTGAATCGCCAGCGCGATGATTTTGAAATCGCACTCATCCAAGCCGCCGTGAAAAAGCAGTTGCCCATTTTGGGAATTTGCCGCGGCTGCCAAATCTTGAACGTCGCCCGGGGCGGCACGCTGCGCAATCTCGACGACAATAAAACACTGGCCGACCTCCATTTCAATTCCGACGGCCACCCCGTGGCCCTCGCCGAAGGCAGCCGCTTGGCGAACATTGCCGCAACCCAACGGCTCGCCAACGTGGGCAGTTACCACCGGCAAGCGGTTTTGAAATTGGGCCGCCACCTGCGCATCACCGCCACCGGCCCGAGCGGAGTCATCGAGGCCATCGAAGGCAATGCGCCGGGTGACCCGTGGCTAGTAGCCGTGCAATGGCATCCGGAACTAGCCTTGGGAAATGAACAACAGGAAAAGTTGTTGCGCGCGTTTGTGCGCGAAGCGAAGTGATGCCTTGGGAGGGCTACAATACTACTTCGCCGCACTCCATCCCGTGGGCTTCGGCGACGGCGGGGCAGGTGACTTGGCCGTTCATGACGTTGATGCCGCCGAGTAGTTCGGGCTTAGCGGCGGCGGCTTCAGCGAGGCCGCGGTTGGCGATGATATCCACGTAAGGGAAAGTGACGTTGACGAGCGCTTGGGTGGCGGTGCGGGCATACGCGCCGGGCATATTGGCGACGCAATAATGGATGACACCTTCCTCGGTGTACACGGGATCGTTGTGGGTGGTGGGTCGGCTGGTCTCGGCGCAACCGCCCTGATCGATGGCGATATCCACCACCACGCTGCCGGGGCGCATGGCGCGAAGCATTTCGCGCGTGATGAGCTTGGGCGCCTTTGCGCCGGGGACGAGCACGGCGCCGATGAGGAGATCCACGTTGGGGAGCAGTTCCATCAAATGCGCGTGGTCGGAGTAAAGCGTGTGGGCGGTGTGAAGCGTGATGTCGAGAAAACGCATGCGCTCGACGTCCACCTCGAGGATGGTGACATCCGCGCCGAGGCCGGCGGCCATGCGGGCGGCGTTGATGCCACTGACGCCGCCGCCAAGCACCACCACTTTGCCGGGCAACACTCCCGGCACGCCGCCGAGCAACGTGCCGCTACCGGTGAAATGTTTGGCGAGATAATAGCCGCCCACAATGACGGACATGCGCCCGGCGATTTCGCTCATCGGCTCTAGCAACGGCAGGCGGCCATTAACCTCGATGGTTTCATAAGCAATAGCTGTGCACTTGCTGGCGATAAGCGCTTGCGTCAGCTCCGGCACGGGGGCGAGGTGGAGGTACGTGAACAGGATTTGGCCTTCGCGCAGCAGTGGGGTTTCCTCCGGCTGCGGTTCTTTGACTTTAACGATGAGATCGGCTTCGGCGAAGATTGCTTCGTGGGTGTCGTGGATTTCCGCGCCGGCTTTTGCGTAGTCGGCATCGGGATAGCCGCTGCCCGCGCCCGCGCCGGTTTCCACCAGCACGCGATGGCCGCGTTGGGTGAGTTGGTACGCGGCGGAAGGCAGCAAACCCACACGGTGCTCTTCGGCTTTCACTTCACGGGGGATGCCAATAATCATGGACGGAAGCTAACGGCAAAACACGCCGTGTCCAATGACCAATGTGTCCTAAACTGATTCCTGTGAATCGTGCGGCTCGTGTGATGCGTGCGCGGCCACCGCTTGCTTGCCATGCGCGGCGCATTCAGCTTCCACCTCGGCGCAGAGTTGGCTTTGGGCATACCACCGCGTCAACCAAATGCAGCCCAGCGCCAGTGCGATGCCGGCCACGAGATCGATGCCATAATGGTAGCGCAGAAACACCGTGGAAATCCACAGCCCCACCACCGGCGCGAGCACCCACCAGAAATGTTTGCGGCGATGTTCCCAATCGAAGAGCAACAGAAATAACGAAGCCGCCATGTGAATGCTTGGAAAAACGTCCACGCCATTCGTCCTCTGGGCGATGACGCTGCCGCCCACGTTAGTGAGCCAGCCGCCGGTGCGCGCGCCCATTTCCGCAACCGGCCCCGCAGCCGGCAGCAGCATATAGCCCACGTACCCCAGCGCGTATAGCGTGCAAAAGCCCACGAGACACACGCGGAATTTTTTCAGATTAGTGATGAAATAAAACAACAGCCCGCCCACGAGGTAGTAAAAGAAAAACAGGTAACACCCCATAAACAGATCCGTCACCCACGCCGCCGGTTGGGATGCCATCAGCGCGCGTGGCAGGTCGCCAAACAGCGCCACATCCCATTGGCTCAGCGCGGCATCCTGATGCCAGGCGAGGGCGAGCCCGTGCGGGTTGTGCATGAGCGGCACGGCGGTGGTCAGCGAAAAATACGAAAGCGCGCTGACGGCAAGCGTGAACAACATCCGCACGCGCCAGCGATAAGGCGAAGGCCGCGCTTGCGTCCACGCCACCACCATTATGAGGGAGAGAAGATAAAGCCCGTAGATGAGCGTGCTGGAATGGGCGAAGCCGGCCACTCCACCGAGGCGCAACCACACCGCGCCGAGGAAGAGCGCAAACACCACCTCGTGCGGAAGCACATGCCAACGGTTGGGCAGCTTGAGCGACCATTGCTGCGAGTCCACCCACTCGCCTTGTTTGTCGTGTGACGTAGCCATAACTCAACCGAAAACAGGAACGGCTGGTTCACCATCAATAAACCACAATTTCCCGCCAAGCTCAAGCGGAACTTTCACGTGCCAAACTTTTTTTTTAAACGAGTGCTAACGGATGCCAGCCAACCGTTCGCGCCAAATTTCGTACAGCCGCGTGGTGGCCACCACGTCGCGCACGCAGTACTCGGCAATCTCGCGATAGCGGCCCTCGGCCATTAGATCGTTCACATCCATCCCCGTGACGCCTTCGGCCTTAGGGGAATCGATGCCAAAAGCTTTGCAATAGAAATCCAGATTGAAGCGACGCGCCGCGCCGGTCCAGCCGCTGACGTTGTAAAAAGTAAACTGCTCCGCAAGGTCGCAATGCGGTTCGACTTGAAAACGATAGCCCAGCCAATCCTTGCGCGAGATGGGCACATTGAGCAAGGCGGAGCGAAGATAAAGAAAAGGCACGTCGAAAGATCGCCCGTTGAATGTGCAAATCTTGTCGTACTTGGTGGACAGTTTCCAGAATTGATCGAGCAACTCGCTCTCGTCAATGCACGCCACGAATTCCACGGGGCCATCACTTGGCTCCTCGAAGTCATCGGAAATATACAGCACCTTCCCCCGGCCGGTGTCAGCGTTCATGAGGCAGATGCAAACACACTGGGCGGTGAACGGCCAGAGGTTGAACTGCATATCGATCTCTTCGCGCTTCTGCGCTTTGGCCGCTTCATCGAGCATTTTTTCCGCGGGCCGAAACAGGTATTCGAGTCGGCCCTCGTCCAGTTGTTCCTTGGGAAGGGCAGAGGTTTCGATATCAAAGACAAGGCAGGACATGCCGCCAAGGTGGAACAGCCAGCCCGAAGAAGCAATTCCCAAACCGGAGAAACCCCCGAAAATCACCGTAAAAGTGCACAAAAAAAGATGGCGGACTTGCGTCCGCCATCGTGTGGAAATAGTTCTCGGTTGAAGGAGACTACTTCTTCTTAGCTTTTTTCTTAGCCGCCTTTTTCTTTTTGGCAGGCTTTTTCTTAGCAGCCTTCTTCTTCGCTGGCTTTTTCTTAGCAGCCTTCTTTTTCTTTGCTGGCTTTTTCTTAGCAGCCTTCTTTTTCTTTGCTGGCTTTTTCTTAGCAGCCTTCTTTTTCTTTGCTGGCTTCTTCTTAGCTACCTTTTTCTTAGCAACCTTCTTCTTCGCCGGCTTCTTCTTCGCTACCTTTTTCTTGGCAACTTTTTTCTTCACTGCTTTTTTCTTAGCTTTTTTCTTGGCCATGAAGCTTACCTCCTTCAGTGGTTATTGTAGGGAACCGCAAGCGATTCGGCTCTTCGTATACAACAGTTTCACCCTGTTTGCATAGCATTTTTTTTAACGAATTGAAAAAAGTATTCACACCTAACCCAACGCGCGCGCAAAAAAAATTCACTTCGCCTAATTTTTTTTTTCAGTTAGCGTCAACGCGATGGCCGCGAAGATCGCGAAAATAAAACAGACGCCGATGATGGCGCAGTACCATCGCTTGAAAAGCGATCTGCCCAAGGGCGCGGTGTTGTTGTTTCGGCTTGGCGATTTTTATGAAATGTTTTTTGACGACGCGAAAGTGTGCGCAGAGATTTTGAACATCACGCTCACTCAACGCGGCGCCACGCCGATGTGCGGCATCCCCCATCACGCAGCGGAAAATTACATCGGCAAACTCCTCGCCGCCGGTCGCAAGGTGGCGATGTGCGAACAGACGGAAGAAGCCGTTCCTGGCAAACTGGTCACCCGCGAGGTAACCCAAATTCTCAGCCCCGGAACGCACTTCGATGAGAAGATGCTCACGGCCGAACGGAACAACTTTCTCGCCGCGCTCAGTCGTGAAGGCAAAGCCTTTGGATTGGCGGTCATTGACCTCACCACGGGCGATTTCAAAGCCACGGAAATGGCCGACACCGCCGCGTTGCAAACGGAGCTGGAACGCCTGAAACCATCGGAAATCGTGCATCCGGAGGGCGATTCGAGCCTCGTCGCGGCCATCGCCGGCAGCCGCGCGGTCATCAATGAACACGAGGGCTGGGTCTTCGCCAGCGACTCGGCGGGGTACACTTTGCGCGACCATTTCGGCGTGCAATCGCTTGATGGATTTGGCCTCAAAAATCGCCCCGCCGCCACGGGTGCCGCCGGTGGCGCGTTGCATTATTTAGTAAACACGCTGCGGCGCGATGTGGCGCATTTGCGGCAGCTAACTTTTTATGAAGACCACGACTTCCTCACGCTCGATTCCACGACGCTGCGCAACCTGGAAATCCTCGAACCGCTCACGCGCGATGCGCCGAATGCCGCTTGCCTTTATCACGCGGTAAACCAAACCGTGACACCGATGGGCGCGCGGCGGTTGCGCGATTGGCTCACGCAACCGCTCGCCATCGCGCCCGCCATCCACGCGCGACAGCTCGCGGTGCAAACGTGGGTCGAAGACGGCGCGCGCTTGGAGCAGCTCCGCAATCGCCTGCGCGAAGTGCGCGACTTGGAACGTACGCTCACCCGCCTTTCCGTCGGCACCGGCAATGGACGCGATTTGTTGAACCTGCGTTTTGCGATTGAACAGTTTCCCGGCTTGCGTTCGCTCATCGACGAAGCGCACGGCGAGGCGGGTGAACTAGAATTGCACGACGCGGACGACGTGCCGTTGCTCACACAACTGGCCGCGCAGTTGAAGGAGCTACCGGAAGTGGTGGCGCTCATCGCGCGCGCGATTGTGGATGAACCACCATTGGCATTGCGTGAGGGCGGAATCATTCGTGAAAAATTTAGCGCGGAGTTGGACGAACTGCGCGGCGGCACCACCGAAGGCAAGGAATGGATCGCGCAACTGCAACAACGCGAAATTGAAAACACCGGCATCCCGTCACTCAAGGTGCGGTTCAATAATGTGTTCGGCTACTTCATCGAGGTCACCAAAACGCATCTCGAAAAAGTGCCCGCGCATTACGTCCGCAAACAAACTGTCGCCAACGCCGAGCGGTACATCACCGATGAGCTGAAGCAAATGGAAGACAAAGTGCTCGGCGCGCAGGAACGCAGCGAGAAGCTTGAGTACGAGCTGTACCTCCAAGTGCGCGAGGCGGTGCTGGAGCATTTGCGCGCCATCCAAACTGCCGCCGCCGCGTTGGCGCAGCTGGATGTGCTGGCCGGATTTGCCGAAACCGCCCGTTTACACGGCTATTGTCGCCCGCACGTGGGCAGCGAGGGCGCGCTAGAAATTCGCGAAGGGCGGCATCCGGTGCTGGAACAAACGCTGCTGGACGAGCGGTTCGTGCCCAATCGAACGGAATTGGGCGGCGAAAAACAGGTCGCCCTCATCACCGGCCCCAACATGGCGGGCAAGAGTACTTATATAAGGCAAGTGGCGCTGATCGCGTTGCTCGCGCACACCGGGAGCTTTGTGCCGGCGGCGGCGGCGCGAGTGGATTTGCTGGATCGCATCTTCACGCGCATCGGCGCCAGCGACAATCTTGCGCGCGGGCAGTCCACGTTCATGGTGGAGATGAGCGAGACGGCTAACATTTTGCATCACGCCACCGATCGCAGTCTTGTGATCCTCGACGAGATTGGACGCGGCACAAGCACCTTCGATGGCCTCAGCCTCGCGTGGTCCATCGTCGAGCATCTCCATCAACAGCTCGGCGCGAAGACGCTATTCGCTACGCACTATCACGAACTCACCGAATTGTCGCAGCGACTGGCGCGCGTGTTCAACCTCAACGTGGCGGTGAAAGAATACAACGAGCAAGTCGTCTTCCTGCGGCAGATTATCGACGGCGCGGCGGATCAAAGTTACGGCATCCAAGTCGCGCGCCTCGCCGGCGTGCCGCAGCCGGTGCTGGCCCGCGCCAAGGAGATTCTTGCCAACCTTGAAGAAACCGACCTTACCGCCGCCGGTGGCACCAAGGGAACGACCAACCCCAAAGCCGAACGAAAAAAACTGCGCGACCTCACGCCGTCACCGCAATTGGATTTGTTTGATGCGCAAAGTGAAAAGTAAAAAGGCGCGCCCTTTTACTTTTGAATCCTATTCCTCCTCCGGCGTGGTTCGGTATACCACCAGCACACCGAAATC